>JBATAV010000558.1:0-3731 GCA_049662025.1 Paracoccaceae bacterium
CGCTCCTTGGTGCCGCGCGCACTCAACAGGCCCTGCGGACGGAAGATCAAGACCAGGATCACCGCGCCATAGACAAAGGCATCGCGAAAAGCGCGGGCATCGGGCGGCAGGATCACCTGCATCACCGTGGCAATCGCCCCCAACAGGAACCCCGCGATTACCGCCCCCGCCAAAGACCCCATGCCGCCGATCACCGTGGCGATGAAGGCCATCAGCATCACATTCGCCCCCATCATGATGTTGGCCGTGCCGGTCTGCGACCCCAGGATCAGCGCAATCGCCGCCGCCAGCGCGCCTGACAGCGCAAAGGCCCCCATGATCACCCGGTTCGCCCGCACCCCCAGCACCCGCGCCATGGTGAAGTTCTCCGCCGCTGCCCGCATTTCCAGCCCGAACCTTGTGCGGCGCAGGAAGGCGGTCAGCCCGAACAGCACCGCAATCGTCACGATGATGGTGATCACCTGCAACAGCGGGATGCGCGCACCCAACAGTTCAACCGGTTGGCTAAGGGTCGGCAGCAAGGAAATGCTTTTTGGTCGGCTGGAATACAGCATCAGCAGGAAATAGCGGATGACAAATCCCAAGGCGAAAGAGGCGATCATCATCGTCGCCGGATTGGCCCGGCGAAAGCGGCGGAATACCACCACCTCCGAGGCTACCGAAAGCGCCGCCCCCATGCACAGCACAAACGGGATCAGCAGGAACCACGGCAGATTGCCCGCAAACACCACCGCCACCGCATCGACCGAGGGCCACAAAAGCACGAACACACAGGCCGCGATCACGTCGCCATGGGCAAAGTTCACCAGCCGCATCACGCCGAAGATCAGCGCGATTCCCAAGGCCCCCAGCGCATAAAGCGACCCCAGGGCCGCGGCGTCGAAAACCACCTGCATCACGCTGCCCATCAGTGATCCCCATATCCGAAATAGGCCGCCTGCATCGCCTCGGATTGCCCCATGGCGCGGGCGTCGCCGTCCAGCAGCACTTCGCCGCCGCGCATCAGGATCATCCGCCCGCCCACCATCATGGCGCGGGTGGACGACTGTTCCACGATCAGCAGCGTCAGCTTGCGATGGGCGCGCAAGCTTATCAGCCGCTCATAAACCTGATCGGTGATATTGGGCGCGAGGCCCAGCGACGGCTCGTCAATCGCAATCAGCCGCGGGTTGGTCATCAGTGCGCGACCGATCACCAGCATCTGTTGTTGCCCGCCCGACAGCAGCCCCGCCTGGGTATGGCGCCGATCCTTCAGAATGGGGAAGGTCGTGTAAATCTCTTCCAGGGACGCCGCCGCCCGCGCCCGCCAGCCACCTTCGCGCGCATGCATTCCGGTGCCGACCATCAGGTTTTCCTCGATGGTCAGAGACCCGAACACCTCGCGGCCCTCGGGCACCATCGACAGACCCAAACGCGCGATATCTTCAGGCGCGCGGCCGGTAATGTCATGGTCAGCAAAGTCGATCCGCCCCCCCGCCGGCGGCGTCACCCCGGCAATCGCCCGCAAAAGCGACGATTTCCCCGCCCCGTTTGGCCCGGTGATGAACAGGATTTCGCCCTCGGCCATGGTAAAGGCCACATTGCGCACCGCCGTCAGACGGCCATAGCGGATGGTAAGGTTCGAGAGCGACAGCAGGCTCATGCCCCCACCTCCAGCACCGGCAAGTCGGTGTCGGTGGCGGTGCCCATATAGGCATGCCGCACCACCTCGCTGTCGCGAATCTGGCCCGGAGGTCCGGTCTCGATCACCGCACCGGAATCCAGCACGACGATATGGTCGCAGAGGTTCAGGACCAGCCCGACGTTATGTTCAATCAGCAAGACCCCGCAGCCCATCTCCTCGGCAATCCGCCGGATCAGCGCCGACAGATCGGTGGCCTCCTGCGCGCTCATCCCCGCCGCCGGTTCGTCCAAGAGCAGGAACTTCGGGCGGCCCATCAGCGCCCGGCCAATCGCCACCCGCCGCTCATCGGTATAGGGCAGGGTGCCCGCGATCTTGTCGCCCAAATCCGCGATCCCCACCCAATCGAGCATCGCCTCGGCCTCGGCAATCGCCGCCTTGCGGCTTTGGCCCAGACCCACGCCCGTCACCTCCAGATTGTCGATGACGGGCAGGTCGCGAAACAGCCGCCCGCCCTGAAAGGTGCGCGCGATGCCCCGCCTGCGCACCTCGTTGGGCTTCAGCCCCGACAGCCGCCGACCGTCCAGGGTGACGGCGCCATGGGTCGCAGCCTGAAACCCGGTCAGCACGTTGACAAGGGTGGTCTTTCCGGCCCCATTCGGGCCTATCAGCCCGACGATCCGGCCCGAAGACACCGTCAAATCCACCTCCGCAAGGGCCATCAGCCCCGCAAAAGCCACCGCGACCTTGTCAGCGTGCAGATCGCTCATCTGCCCCCCTTCTTGGCGTCGCGGGTGATCAGGTAAGACCCGCTTTCGTCCAGCCGCGCGGTCCAGCCCGGTTCGATCACGATGGTGGTGGTGACTTCCTCGATCACTGCGGGGCCCTTGATCGTGGCTCCGGCGCCCAGGGGGGTGCCATCATAGATCGGCGTCCTGATCGCCTTGCCATCGGCGGAAAACACCGCGTTCCGGTGGCCTTTCAGCGCCTTCTCGGGGCTGGCGCCCCTGCCGATCTTCATCCGCTCGGGCTTGTCCACCAGGCCGTAAAGCGTCGACTCAAGGTTCACGACCTCGACGATCGAAAGCGGTTCGGAATAGGTGTAGAGCTGCTTGTGGCGTTTGTGGAACGCCTCGATCACCTTGCCGATGCTGCGCGCGTCCACCTTGAACGTGTCGATTTCCACCGTGCATTCATGCACTTGCCCGACATACCTCATGTCGAGACTGCGCTTGATGCGGGTGTCCTTCTTGCCAAAGCCATCGGCCTTCAGATGCGCCAGACCCTGCGCCTCGATCTGGTTGAACAACTCGTCGATCCGCGCATAGGCCGCCGGGTTGTCCAGCCGCAATGGCGCAGTGGCCATGTAGTTGTACTTCACGTCCGAAATGATCTGGCCAAAGGCGCACAGACCCGAGGCCAGCTTGGGCAACACGATGGTGTTGATCCCGATCGCATCGGCAAGGGAAGTGATATGCGCCGCTGTCGCCCCCCCGGCCCCCACCAGCACGAAGTCGCGCGGGTCATAGCCGCGTTCCACCGTGACGCGGCGGATGCCGTTCACCATGTTGGCGTTGACGATGGTGAACATGCCGTAAGCGGCGCGTTCCACGCTCATCTGCAACGGATCGGCGAGGTTTTCCTTCACCGCCGCGCGGGCCTTGGCCGCATCCAAAGGCAACCGCCCGCCGACCAGCCCATCGGGATTCAGATAGCCCAGGACCAGATTGGCGTCCGACACCGTCGGCAGCCTGCCGCCCTGGCCATAGCAGGCCGGCCCCGGATCAGAACCGGCTGACTGAGGCCCCATCTGCATCAGCCCCATCTCGTCGATCCAGCCGATCGACCCACCTCCTGCGCCCAGCGTTTCGACCTGAATCATCGGCACACCAATGCGATAGCGCAGGAAGTCGATGTTCTTGTTGATGTTGGTGGTGCCATCCTTGGTCAGCGTGATGTCGAACGACGTGCCGCCCATGTCGACGGTGATCACATCCTTTTTCCCGAATGGCGCGCAGACATATTGCCCCGCCTCGGGCGCCGAAGCCGGCCCCGAGTTGATCGCATAGACCGACCGGTCGGCCATCGCCTGACCCATCGCCAGCCCGCC
>JBATAV010000559.1:0-7313 GCA_049662025.1 Paracoccaceae bacterium
CGGTCTCCTCGGGGGCAGGCGGCGGGGGCGGCGGCGGGGCAAGGATCGAGACCTCTTCCGGGATCGGCAGGCCTGCGGCGATGGCGGCTTGCAGGGCCTCATCCACCACCGGGGCGGGGGGGGCTTCGGGCGCCTTGACCTTCACCCGCTCGGCCTTTTCGCCCTTGTAGCCAAGGCCGCCCATCAGGTCGGAGAACTGGTCCAGCGTCATGCCGGTGATCGACAGCATGTCGGGCGTGGCCTCGAACCCGGCGCGGCTGTCTTTCTGGCGCAGGATGTCGGCGAGGCGTTCCAGCATGTCGATGCGGATCGCGCGCACCCCGGCGGGGTGATAGCCGGACAGGGTGTAGTGCTGTTTCGGCACCTCGGCGATGTTGGGGATTGTCACCAGGCCGGGGGGCGGGCTTTCGGGGAATTCGGAAAGGCCGTTCCACAGCGACCACAGCACCAGCCGCAGGCGCGTGGGCGCCGGTTTCAGCAGGACGGGCAGGAAGACGGTATACTGGCCAAAGCGGATGCCATGCTTGCGCAGCACGCCACGGGCTTCCTGATCCAGTTCCTTCACCTCTGCCGCGACGGTCTCGCGGGGTTGCACGCCAAGTGCCTCGGCCATGCGGAAGGCAAAGCCGCGGGCCAGACCGGTCAGCGCCTCGTCCCGGCCCATGGCAAGCAGCGGTTCGTACAGGGCAGCCACCTTGCGGTCGATGAAATGCTGCAACCGGCGGCGCACCTTTTCGGTGACATCCTCGCCGGCCTCATCATCGACGAAGGCCTCGACGACGGGCTTCAGCACATCGGCGCCCTTGACCAGCTTGCCGATGGCAGAGTTGCCCCACATCAGGCCGCCCTGTTCGGTGAAATCCATCTCGGTGTCGGGGGCGTTGTAGAAACGATCCGCGCGCAGATGGAATTCGGGGCGCAAGGCCGCCATCGCCGCAGTCTGCAGCGTCTTCGCCTCATCCGGCGAGCCGGTGGCATCCTGCTGGAAACGGAACCCTTCCAGACGGCCGACAAACTGGCCCTCGACGGTCACTTCGCCCTTGTCATTCACCTCGGCCACGAGGTCCTCCTTCTGCTTCAACCGCCGCAACAGCACAGATGTGCGGCGGTCGACAAATCGTTGGGTCAGGGCTGCGTGCAGCGCATCTGACAGGCGGTCTTCTACAGCGCGGGTTTCGCCACGCCAATGGGATTCGTCATCGACCCAGTTCTTGCGCTGGCTGACATAGGTCCATGTGCGGATATGCGCCAGTCGGCGTGACAGGGTGTCGATGTCGCCCGAGGTCAGGTCGATGCGTTTGATGGCCTGTGTCAGCCAGTCCGACGGGATGCGGCCGCCACCGATGCCACGGCCGCAAAGAAAATCGAAGATACGGGCCAGGAGGCCGGCGTGATCGGCGTCGGAACCATTGCGGAAATCGGGGATGCGGCAGACATCCCACAGCAGCGCCACCCGCTTGGCGTCGGTGACCTTGGCCATGACTTCGGGCATTGCGGACAGCGCCTTCAGCGCCAGCAGGTCATCGGCGTCGCGGGCGCGCGACAGCCAGTCGTCCGAGGTGGGGGATTCCAGGCTGCGGATCAGCCGCTCTGGCGTGCCGAAATCCAGATCGGAATTGCGCCACATCAGCTTTTTCACCGGGGCAAAGCGGTGGGATTCGATGGCGCCGACCAGGTCTTCGTCAAACGGGCGGGCGTCGCCGGTGACGCCGAAGGTGCCGTCCTCGGTGTGGCGCCCGGCGCGGCCGGCGATCTGGCCGATTTCCTGCGGCGTCAGGTGGCGCATGCGGTGGCCGTCGAATTTGGAGGTGGCGGAGAAGGCGACATGCTTGATGTCGAGGTTCAACCCCATGCCGATGGCATCGGTGGCGACGAGGTAGTCGACCTCGCCATTCTGGTAAAGATCGACCTGGGCGTTGCGGGTGCGGGGGGAAAGCGCCCCCATCACCACGGCGCAACCGCCCTTCTGGCGGCGGATCAGCTCGGCAATCGCATAGACGTTTTCGACCGAGAATCCGACGATGGCGCTGCGGGGCGGCATCCGGCTGATCTTTTTCGACCCCGAACAGGTCAGCGTCGAAAAGCGGTCGCGTTTGACGTAGCTGTGCTGATGGACCAGCCCGGAAATCGCCCCGCGCATCGAATCAGAGCCGAGAAACAGGGTTTCGATCAGCCCGCGGGCGTGCAGCAGGCGGTGGGTGAAGACATGGCCGCGGTCAGGGTCGGCGCAAAGCTGGATTTCATCGACACAGACGAAATCGGCCCCGATCTCCAGGGGCATCGCCTCGGTGGTGCAGACCCAATACTGGGTGCGTTCGGGCACGATGCGCTCTTCGCCGGTGACCAGAGCCACTTTGGAGGGGCCGATCTTCGCGACGATGCGGTCGTAAACCTCACGCGCAAGCAGCCGCAAGGGCAGGCCCATGACGCCGGTGCGGTGCGTCAGCATGCGTTCGATCGCGTGATGAGTCTTGCCGGTGTTCGTCGGCCCAAGGACCGCCGTAACCCGCCGGGTCGCGTCCATCGGGATTAAAGCTCCTGCCCCTCAAGGGTCTTTTCCAGCCGTTCGATGGCTTCGTTTACGACCTGAAGGTGGGGATGTATAGCCTGCGCGGCGCGGTAAACCTGCAGCGCCTGGTCCGGTTTGCCGGTTTCTTCCAGGATCAACGCCAGGCCCGCCATCGCGCCGAAATGGCGCGGGTTCACCTGCAGCACATGGGCGATGTCGGCCAGCGAGGGGCCGATTTCCCCGGCGGTGTAATAGGCGGTGGCGCGGGCGTTCCAGCCTTCGGTGAAGTCGGGGTCCTGGTCCAGAAGGGCGGTGAAATGCTCGATCGCGGCGGTGGTGTTGCCAACCGCCAAGGCATCCTCTCCGCGCTTGTACAGCAGATCCATCGTCGGAGAGCCGGATTTCGACCATTCCAGCTCTATCTCGGCCTCGATCCGGCCGGCCTCGGCGGCGTCGGCGGTCTTCAGGCGGGTGAAAAGATCGTCCAGTTTGGCCGCGTCTTCGGCGAAAACCGCGGTGGCGGCCAGCGCGCAGGCCAGAAAAACCGGCAAAAGTGCCGCAACGATACGATTGTGTAACCAGAGCATGGCTTTCATAACCGGCAAGGTATCCGATCTGGGCTGGAAATCCAGAGGCGGCAAGGTCACGAAAGGGAGACTGTCGGATGAGCGCGGTAATTGATACGGCTGTAGAGCAGTTGTCGGCCAAACTGGCGGACGGGTTCGACGGGGTGGCGAAGTTCGTCATCGAGGGCGAAGGGGCGATCATGCTGGATGCAAGCGGCGTGCGGGCGGGCGACGACGAGGCGGATGTGACGCTGACGGCCTCGGTCGATGTGTTCAAGGCGATTCTGGATGGCGAGATGAACCCGACCATGGCCTTCATGACCGGCAAGCTGTCGGTCGACGGCAGCATGGGGCTGGCGATGAAGCTGGCCGCAGTGCTGTGAAAGACGGGTCCGCGACAGACGGGGCTGCGCCCTTCTTCGCCGATCTGGCCGATGGCCCGCCCGGCGGGCGTGCGGTCTGGCTGCGCACCGAGGACGGCGTGCGCATCCGGGTCGGGCTGTGGCGCGGTGGCGAGAAGGGCACGGTGGTCCTGCTGCCGGGGCGGACCGAATACATTGAAAAATATGGCCGCGCGGCGGGCGATCTGGTGGCGCGGGGCTGGTCGGTGGTGGCGATGGACTGGCGCGGCCAGGGGCTGGCCGACCGGGCGCTGGCTGATCCGATGGAAGGCCATGTCGACCATTTCGACGACTACCAGCGCGATCTGGACGCGGTTCTGGCGCTTGTGCGGGCCGAAGGGCTGCCCGGCCCCTTGATGCTGCTCAGCCATTCGATGGGCGGCTGCATCGCTCTGCGCGCGCTGTACCGTGATCTGGGCTTTCGCGCGGCGGTGTTCTCGGCGCCGATGTGGGGCATTCTGCTCGCAGCCTGGATGCGACCGGTGGCGCTGGTGGTTTCGGCGCTGGCACGGCCCTTCGGGCAGGCGCACCGCTATGCGCCGGGGACGGGGGCAAAGACCTATGTGGCCGAAGCGCCGTTTCAGGGCAACGTGCTGACCACGGATGCCGGGATGTGGACCTATATGCGCGCCCAGATCATGGCGCAGCCGGAGATGAGCCTTGGCGGCCCGAGCCTTGGCTGGTTGCGCGCGGCGCTGACGGAATGTCATGCGCTGGCGGTGAAGCCGGCGCCGCAGGTGGCGGCGATCACGGCGCTGGGGATGTTGGAAAAGGTGGTGGACCCCGCCCCGGTGCATCTGCGGATGGGCGGTTGGGCCAAGGGCCAACTGGACCTCTATCCCGGCGCCGAGCATGAGATCATCATGGAAGGCCCTGCGGCGCGGGCGCGGTTCTTCGACCGGGCCTCGGCGCTTTTTGACGCCAACCGGGGTTAGGGCTGCGCCGTTGACGGCGATGTCTGGTGACGGGCGGTGCCTCCGGCGGGAGTATTTGAAAAGGCGCAATACCGGGTGGGCTATCTTGCGCAACTCAGGCAGGTGCCGTCCGTTGCAGGATCGCGGGTGAATTCCAGCACGCGACCCTCGGCGCCGATCAGGAACAGGCGGCCCTCGGCCAGTTCGGCGCGCTGCATTGCGGTGAGCGAGTCGAAATAGGCGGTCTCGGTGGCGAGGTCGGGGCAGGCCATGCGCGTGGCGCCGATCGGGCCCAGCGACAGCGCGGGCAGGTCACCCGAACGGGTGCCGAAAAAGCGGTTGCAGGGCGCCTGGCCGGAATATTCGCCTGTCGCGGTGAAGGTGATCGACAGGCGAGCGGGGGCGGGTTGGCCCTCGATCCCGATCAGGTGCCATTGCCCGTCGATCCCGGTGGCGAGGGCGGGGGAGGCAAGGAGCAGCAGGGCAAGGATCAGGCGGCGCATGGCTTATCCTTTGCTGGCGGTTCAGAAGGCCTCGGGCTTGGCCTCATGCGCCATGTGGTCGAGAACGGCGTTGACGAATTTGGGTTCCTTGCCATCGGCGAAGAAGGCCTTGGCGACGTCGACGAATTCGGTGATTGCGACCTTTGGCGGCGTGTCCAGCTGGGTGATCTCGGCGCCCGCAGCGCGGAACAAGGCGCGCAACACCGGGTCGATGCGGTTGATCGGCCAGGTGGCCATCAGCGCGCGGTCGGTCAGCTGGTCGATGGCGGCCTGCCAGTTGACCGCGTTTTCCACCAGCGCCCGGAAATGTTTGGGGTCGCCTTCGGTGAATTCGCCCTCTTCATAGGTGGCGCCGAAGCGGTGGGTTTCAAATTCGGCACAGACGGCTTCGACGGTCTGGCCCGAGCTTTCCATCTGGAACAGCGCCTGAACCGCGTAAAGCCGGGCGGCGGATTTCATCTGGCGTTTCAGCGAGGGCGCCTTCATGCGCGAAACCCGATGCCCTTGGACGCGCTGGCCCAATTGCGGCAAAGCGCGATCAGGTGCAGCGCCGCAGCGGCAGCCCCGCCGCCCTTGTCCTGGCCCGCGGGGTCGGCGCGCACCTCGGCCTGCGCGAAGGCTTCCACCGTCAGGATGCCGTTGCCGATGCAGGCGCCCTGCAGGCCCAGAAGGCTGAGCGCACGCGAGGAATCGTTGCAGACGGTGTCGTAATGGGTGGTCTCGCCGCGGATGACACAGCCCAGCGCGACGTAGCCGTCATATTCGGCCAGCCGTTCGGCCATGGCGATGGCCGACGGGATTTCCAGCGCGCCGGGCACTTCGATGACTTCGGCTTCGGCCCCGGCCTTTTTCGCGGTGGCGCGGGCGCCTGCCACCAGATTGTCGGCGATGTCCTTGTAATAGGGCGCGACGACGATCAGCAGTTTGACCGGCCTGTCGAAACCGGGCAGCGGCAGGGTGTAATGGGTTTCAGAGGCGGCCATGGCTCAGTCCGTGATCGGGTGGGTGCCGACGATGGTCAGGCCATACGCCTCCAGCCCCACCACCTTTGGCGCCCTGGAGTTGGTGACAAGGGTGATCTGGCCAAGGCCAAGCGCCGACAGGATTTGCGCGCCAAGGCCGTATTGGCGCAGGGTTTGCGGCGAATGCTCGCCCGGCTCCACCAGCTTCATCGCGGTGTCGCGCAGAAGGACCACCGCGCCGCGCCCCTCGGCCGCGATCAGCCGCATCGCGGCGGGCAGGGCGCCAGCACTGCCAATTCCCAGCACGTCTTCCAAAGGGTTCAGCGCATGGACGCGCACCAGCACCGGCTCCGGCCCGGTCAGGTCGCCCTTGGTCAACACCACATGGTCAGCCCCTTGGGTTTCATCGGAATAGACCCGCATCAGCCAGTCGCCGCCATGCGCCGAAGTAACCGCCCTCACCTCTTTCTCGGTGATCAGGTTGTCGTGGCGGCGGCGGTAGGCGATCAGGTCGGAAATGGTGCCGATCTTCAGCCCGTGCTTCTGGCCGAAGGCAATCAGGTCGGGCAGACGGGCCATGGTGCCGTCGTCCTTCATCACCTCGCAGATCACGCCGCTGGGATTGAGACCGGCCAGGCGGCTGACATCCACCGCCGCCTCGGTATGACCTGCACGGACCAGCACCCCGCCATCGCGGGCGCGCAACGGGAAGATGTGGCCCGGTGAGGCGATGTCGGAGGCGTCGCGGGATGGGTCGATGGCGACCGAGACGGTGCGCGCGCGGTCGGCCGCCGAAATGCCGGTATCGATGCCGTCGACCGCCTCGATCGACAGGGTGAAGGCCGAGGAATGACGCGAGGAATTCTTGCGGTGCATCAGTTGCAGGCCCAGATGATCCACCCGATCGGCGGTCAGCGCCAGGCAGATCAGGCCGCGCCCATGCATCGCCATGAAGTTGATGGCGTTCGGCGTGCACATCTGGGCCGGAATCACCAGGTCGCCCTCGTTCTCGCGGTCTTCGTGATCGACCAGGATGAACATCCGGCCATTGCGGGCGTCTTCGATGATATCCTCGACCGAGGAGATGGCGTCGGAGAAATCGGTGCGTTCGGACATGATGGCCTCTGTCGGTTTTGCAAGCGGGATAACGCGGGACTACGGCAAAGGCCAGAGGGGAGGGGGGTGGAATCCGCCGGGGATCAGGCAATAATCGACAGGACGGCGGCAAAGGCCAGTTGTTGGCTGGCACCGAGGATGTCTCCGGTCTGGCCGCCGATCAGGTGACGGGCTGCCAGGGCGAGGAGGATCGCGGGCAATGCGGCGGCAAGAAGCGGCGCGAAGGCCTGCGCATGGAGGCAAAGAAGGGCGACCAGCAGGGCCAGCAGCAGCGCAAGTGCCGCAGTGACCGGGCCGGGGCGACCGGTCGCGGCCGACAGGCCGGTGGCACGGGCCGGGGGC
>JBATAV010000560.1:0-4886 GCA_049662025.1 Paracoccaceae bacterium
GGCGGATGACGATCATCACGCCGACAAAGCCGGCCAGGATCGCCGTCATCCGTCGCCAGCCGATCCGGTCACCATAGGCGATCGCCGCGCCCAGCGTGATGGCCAGCGGCAGGGCCTGGAGGATGGCCGACAGATTGGCCAGCGGCATGTGCAAGAGCGCGGTGAGAAACAGGATCGTCGCAACCACGTCGGCGGCCGAACGCAGTCCGATCAGCCGCAGGTCGCGCCGGCCGATCCGCTGACGGAATGCCCCGGTCGCCGCGGCCAGGAGCAACAGCCCCAGCACGGCAATGGCCCCGCGCAGCGCGATCGCCTGGAACAGCGGCAGCGTCTGGGTGACGGCTTTCATGAAGGCGTCGTTGATGGTGAAAGCCGCCATCGACAGGCTCATGAAAAGGATGCCGCGCAGGTTTTCCGATTGTGGCAGGATCAGGCCCTCCATGTCAGGGCCTTGGCTATCAGGCCGGCGAGGGTTTCGGAAGGCCCCGTGCCGCCGGTCAGGCTCGCCCGGCGATATGGCCCGCCAGGCGCTCGGAATCGTGCCAGACGCCCCAGATGAAGGTCGAAGCACGCCGCGACAACCAGGGCAAGCCGACGAAATAAAGGCCCGGCACTGCCGTCACGCCGCCCTTGTGGCTGGGGCGGCCCTTGTCATCGAAGACGTCTATCTTCATCCAGCCAAGGTCGAGCGCATATCCTGTGGCCCAGACGATCGAGGTCACCCCGGCCTTGGCCAGATCAAGCTGCAGGACCGGATCGGTCATGCAGGCCGGGTCCGGGTCGATGATGTGGGCTTCGGGCTCTTCGGGAAGGTGCATGCCGTTCGCGGCAAGATAGGCATCGGCCTCGCGCAGCACGGAAAGGTAGTTCGCATCGCCCGCTGCGACGTTGCGGGCCAGATCGGGGGCAAAGTGCAGCACGCCGTTTTCAAAGGCCTCGGTCCGCCCCGTCAGCAACATGCCGCGCGCGGCCAACCGCCGGAAATCGATGGTATGGCCGCCATGCGCGCCGGAAACGGCGATGGTCACATGCTCTTTGCCCGGCTCGGCGGCCGTCGCATCCCATTTGCCCAGGACCGCCAGCCACCAGACGAAATCGCGGCCCCGATAGCGGATCGGTGGCCGGTCATGCGGCCCGACCGACAGATAGACCTTGCGCCCGGCGCGCAAGAGTTCGTCGGCGATCTGCACGCCCGAAGAGCCGCCGCCCACCACCAGCACGGCGCCTTCGGGCAGCTGGTCGGGGTTGCGGTAGGTGGCGGAGTGAATCTGGAAGATCCCCGCCTCTGGCGGAACCAATGGGGGGATGATCGGCTTCTGGAACGGCCCGGTGGCGGAAACGACATTGCGCGCCTCGATCACCCCGTGCGAAGTTTCGGCGCGGAAGGTGCCGTCACCCTTGCGCGTCAGCGAGGTGACTTCGACCCCGCAGCGGATCGGGGCGGCAATCTTCTTGGCATAGGCCTCCATGTAGTCGGCGATCTGGTCCTTGGGGACAAAGGCATAGGGGTCGATGCCCTGAAAGCTCATGTTGGGAAAGCGGTCGTGCCAGGCGGGGCCGTTGGCCACGAGGCTGTCCCACCGCCCGGTCCGCCAGCGTTCGGCAATGCGGTCGCGTTCCAGCACCAGATGCGACACGCCGCGGGCGCCCAGATGCTCGCTCATCGCGATGCCGGCCTGACCGCCGCCGATGATCAGTGTGTCGATGGTTTCAACAGACATGTGCAGCTTCCCCTTGCCGAATTGCCCTGTGGCCTTCGAAATGATGTATGGGAGAGTCTGAATAGGGAAAACCAATATCTGTCTTGCCGCTGATTAGGTTGTGCCTATCCCATGCTGGCACCGAAAAAAGAAAAGCCCCCGCCGACCTTGCGGGCGGCGGGGGCGATGCGTTCCGGCCCGAAGGCCGCGAAATCAATCGCGGCTTTCGACCGTGTCGACCAGACCAGTGTCGATGACCTCATCCATGACCACATCCACCACCGGCGCGGCCAGGGCGGCGGCCTGTTCGGCCTCGCTGCGGCGGGCATCGATGACAGTCTGGTCACGGTCGGCGGCGATCTTCTTGACGCGGGCGGTGGCGCCGCCCGTACCTGCCGGGATCAACCGGCCGACGATGACGTTTTCCTTCAGCCCGACCAGCTTGTCACGCTTGCCCTGAACCGACGCCTCGGTCAGCACCCGCGTGGTTTCCTGGAAGGACGCCGCCGAGATGAACGACCGGGTCTGCAACGACGCCTTGGTGATGCCCAGAAGAACTGGTTCGGCCTTGGCTTCGCGCAGGCCGCGGTTGCGGGCCTTGGCGTTTTCCTCGTCCAACTCGACCTTCTCGACCTGTTCGCCCTTCAGAAGCGTGGTATCGCCACTGTCCAGGATCTCCAGCTTCTGCAGCATCTGGCGGACAATCACTTCGATGTGCTTGTCGTTGATCTTCACGCCCTGCAGGCGATAGACGTCCTGCACTTCGTCGATCATGTAGTTCGCCAGCGCCTCGATCCCCAGGATCCGCAGGATGTCATGCGGGGCGGGGTTGCCGTCCATGATGTAGTCGCCCTTCTGGACGAAGTCACCGTCCTGAACCGGAATGTGCTTGCCCTTGGGGATCATGTATTCCTGCGGCGTCAGCGTCTCATCCACCGGCTCCACGGTGATGCGGCGCTTGTTCTTGTAGTCCTTGCCAAAGCGCACATAGCCATCCGCCTCGGCGATGATCGCGTGATCCTTCGGGCGACGGGCTTCGAACAGTTCCGCCACGCGGGGAAGACCCCCGGTGATGTCCTTGGTCTTGGCACCTTCGCGCGGAATACGCGCCACCACGTCGCCCGGCTTCAGCTCCTGCTGGTCTTCGACCGACAGGATGGCATCGACCGACATCGAGTAGCTGATCGGCGCCCCGGCATCGTTGCGGACAGGCTCGCCGGTGGCGGGGTCCATCACGATGATTTCCGGCTTCAGCTCGTTGCCCTTGGGCGCAGAGCGCCAGTCGGCCACGATTTTCTGCGTCATGCCGGTGGCATCGTCGGTATCCTCGCGCACCGAAATGCCCGAGACGAGGTCCTTGAACCGCGCCACACCCGCCTTTTCGGCGATGATCGGCAGGGTGAAGGGGTCCCATTCAAACAGCTTGTTGCCGCGCTTGACCTGCGCGCCGTCCCTGACGTGCAGTTTTGCACCATAGGTCAGCTTGTGAACCGCCCGTTCCTGCCCGGCATCATCGATGATGGCGATCGACATGTTCCGACCGATCACGATCTGCTCACCCGCCACGTTCGACAGCAGGTTGGCGTTGCGGAACTCGATCCGGCCTTCCTGGCTGGCTTCGAGGAACGACTGCTGGCCACCCTGCGCAACGCCGCCGATATGGAACGTCCGCATCGTCAGCTGGGTGCCGGGTTCACCGATCGACTGGGCGGCGATGATGCCGACCGCTTCGCCGATGTTGACCAGCGTGCCGCGGGCAAGGTCGCGTCCGTAGCAGGCGGCACAGACGCCCTCTTCGGCCTCGCAGGTCAGCGGGCTGCGGATGCGCACCGAAGCCACGCCCGAGGTATTGACCATATCAGCCTTGCGCTCGTCGATCAGCTCGCCCCTGGCGACGATCACCTCTCCGGTGTGCGGTGCCACGATGTCATCGGCCGCCACCCGGCCCAGCACCCGTTCGCCCAAGGGCGAGATCACTTCGCCCTCGTTCACCGCGGCCGCAGCCGTGATGGCGTTTTCGGTGCCACAATCGGGCGAGCGCACGATGCAATCCTGCGCTACGTCCACCAGACGCCGCGTCAGATAGCCCGAGTTTGCCGTCTTCAGCGCGGTGTCCGACAGACCTTTCCGCGCGCCGTGGGTCGAGTTGAAATATTCAAGAACGGTCAGACCCTCCTTGAAGTTCGAGATGATCGGCGTCTCGATGATCTCGCCCGAGGGCTTGGCCATCAGGCCGCGCATGCCGCCCAGCTGCTTCATCTGGATGACCGAACCCCGCGCACCCGAATGCGCCATCATGTAGACCGAGTTCGGCTCCATCTCGGCGCCATTCTCGTCAATGCGCTTTGCCGAGATGGTGTCCATCATCGCCTCGGTCACCTTGTCGTTGCACTTGGTCCAGGCGTCGACGACCTTGTTGTACTTCTCGCCCTGGGTGATCAGGCCGTCGAGGTACTGCTGTTCAAAGCCGGCAACCTGCTCCTTGACCTCGTTGACGATGGTCCACTTGGTGTCGGGGATCACCATGTCGTCCTTGCCGAAGGAAATCCCGGCGCGGAAGGCTTCGCGGAAGCCCAGAGTCATGATCTGGTCGCAAAAGATGACCGACTCTTTCTGCCCGCAGTAGCGGTAGACGGTGTCGATGACGGTCTGCACGTCTTTCTTGCGCAACAGGCGGTTGACCAGTTCGAAAGGTGCTTTCGTATTCAGCGGCAAGAGGTTGCCCAGCCGCAGGCGGCCAGGCGTGGTGTCATACCGCTTCCAGACGACGTTGCCGGTCTCGTCGACCTGACGCAGACGCGCCTTGATCTTCGAATGCAGATGCACCGCACCGGCGGCCAAAGCATGCTCGACCTCGTCGATGTCACAGAAGGCCATGCCTTCGCCGACCATGCCCTTGCGCTCCATCGTGACGTAGTAAAGGCCCAGAACCATGTCCTGAGACGGCACGATGATGGGGGCGCCGTTGGCGGGGCTGAGGACGTTGTTGGTCGACATCATCAAGACGCGCGCCTCAAGCTGGGCTTCCAGCGATAGGGGGACGTGAACCGCCATCTGGTCGCCGTCGAAGTCGGCGTTGAATGCACTGCAGACCAGCGGGTGCAACTGGATCGCCTTGCCTTCGATCAGGATCGGCTCGAAGGCCTGGATGCCCAGACGGTGCAGCGTCGGCGCGCGGTTCAGAAG
>JBATAV010000561.1:0-8527 GCA_049662025.1 Paracoccaceae bacterium
GATCGACGCAACCCAGCGCCAGCTAGAGCCTGTCGCGTTCAATTGGGTTTGTATCCTGCGGCTTTGAAGGAATTGAGGCATTCGTCCTCGGTAAAAAGGTCGCAGACGGTGCCGACGGCTTTCCAGAGGTCGTCGTAGGTGCGAGCGGCGACTTTTCGCAGAAGCGCTTTGAGCTTGGCGAAGGCCATTTCGATTGGTGAGGAGCGTAAAGAAAACAGTCTGGGGGACTGTTTTTAGCGACGCAAGGGTCGGGGCTGTAGGGCGGCAAGGGCAGGAACCAGGCCCCGACTTCGCGCAGGATTCCTGCCGCTTTGGGGCTTTTGTGACTGGACAGGTTATCCAGAATGATCACGTCGCCCGGTTGCAGAGTTTGGGCAAGCTGGGTCTCGAAATAGAGGTCGAAGAGGTCCCGGTTGATCGGGCCATCAATGACCCAAGGCGCGTCGAGGCGGTCGTGGCGGTCGAGGCGGTCGTGGCGCAGGGCGGCAATAAAGGTCTGGGTGTTCCCCCTCTCACGGTTTGCAAGCAAACCGTTGCCGGGCAACGAGTGGCCGAAGGGTGCATGATCGACCAGCCGCGCCTCGCGCGGAGCCCAGCCGGTGGTCCTGGCCATATTGGTCTTGACAGAGGTTTCATCGATAAACCCGATCCGCGTCAGCAGGTTGGCCATGAAGGGCTGGCGGCGGGTGATCCAGATGTGGCGGGCCGCCGCCACCTCGGGACGTTTCTGTTCGACGGCGCGAAGGTCTTTTTTTATGCGTCAGGCCGAGGTCGCGCAACAGTCGTCAGACCGAGCTACGGTGCACAGTGGCGCCCTGCGTTGCGGCGATCTCGGCGGCCAGTTCAGCGACCGTCAGGTCCCGCTTCTGGCCGATCCGCCGGGCGACCCAAGCCTTCAAGCCAGATAACTTGCCATGTCCGCCGCCATTGCCTTGGCGCTTCGGTGCAAGACCACCGGTGGCCTGCTTCAGCTTGACCATATCGTTGACGAACTTCACCGAAACCCGGAACCGCGACGCCGCTGAGCGATGCGTGTTCCCCTCCGCCACAAAGTCAACAACCCGCTGGCGCAACTCTACAGGATGCGGCTTGCCCATCAGTGCCCCCCATATCTGCCTCAAGAACAGGGAATCACATCTAAACCACGTCGGAAACCTGAATCTCAATCCGCACCACAGGCTCTAGCGCAGCGCCGGAACAATCATGCGACATCCTGGTGAAAAGGGCATTCGAGGCAAGCTCCGAGAATCTCTTTCCAGTCGTGCTGTCAAACTATTCCAGGGCGGTGTAGACGATGGCATGATCGATGAATGTGGTCTTGCTGGTACCGATTGGCGCGCCATTGAACAGTGTTGGAAGCCCATCTCGGCCAATCCAGCGTTCCTCTGTATTGGCTGATCGACGATCCCGAGGACAGGCACGCCCTGGTGCAGCAGCGCGATCTGCGTGCCGAAAGCCAGAGAACCCGAAATGAAAGATTTAGTGCTATCGATCGGGTCGAGGGCCCAGACCCAGTCTGCATCGGGCTGATACGCCCCGAATTCTTCGCCCGGAATCCCGTGTTCGGGAAAGGCCTCTGCAATCATTCGCTGCATCATGGCCTCAGCTTCGCGGGCGGCGATCATTACCGGGCTTGAATCGGCCTTCGCGTCAACGGCCATGTGCTTGCGAAAATGAGTGCGGATCACGCTGCGAACAGCATCCGCCATGCGCGATGCGGGTTCCAGGCAATCTGGCGGACAGCCCGCATTCTTCTTCCTTGTCATACAACTGTTCCCAAATGGGCCTCACTCGCGATATCGCGGAGCATGGCTCTTATGGTGATGACCTGCGCACGTGCCGCGGTGGCTTCCTGCGTCAGTCGTTCACCCAGGTCCGTCGAGCCGAGGTCAGTAAGGCTTGGAGATCGGGCCGCGATGACGGGGTCGGGACCCTGCGATGGCAGGCGCAGTGCCGGGGCAAAATAGCCCTCTTCCTCTTCCAGCCCGAAAGCCACCACTTGCGGCTTGTCTTCACCCAGCAGCAACAATTCGACCAACATCGCATGCATCGGCAAATGCCCTGTGCCCGATCTGCAAGCAAGGTGAGCCCACCCCCCGCGATCGGGTTGGACCAGGCAGTCCTTGATGTGGACATCCGTCACATAGGGCGCCTGCTGCGAAAGCGCTGGCAGGGGTGCTTCGTATGCATTGACCATGTTGGCGAAGTCGAAGAGGAGGTGCAGCCTCGGATTTCCAACTTCGTTGATGATCCGAACAAGCTCCTCGGAATTCAGATCCTCGTGTTGCTCCAGCGTGAACCTCAACCTTCCGTCCGGATCGAATTCCTGAAGCCGACGAAGATCATCGATCGTTCGTGCCACAATCTCGGAGACGCGCCCCTCATAGAGCGGATAGCAGCGCAAAGAGGTGGCACCTACAGCTTGGGCTCTCGCCACGGCGTCCGACAGGCCCTGGGGGGCAGTCGTGCTGGTCTCGATATGCATTTCCAGACCGAGCCCAGCCACTTGTCGGCCAAAGGTCCGCAATTCCTCAGCGGACATGGCGTCGAGGCTTGCATCTTCGCCGTCAGAAACATGGATCTTCAGACCGCCAAGCCCTTGCGCATGGGCGAACTTCGCCAGATCGAACGGCGTCATGCCGCCGAAGCGAAAATTGAGGTGGAAGGCATAGGCATGAGTGAACAATGGCGCCGTCATCGCTCGTTCCGCTAGAAGCGTTCGCGCGGTGATCGTCAGCCTGCCAATTCTCTCACGCCAATCGACGTCGTGATCGGTCAACCAGGACGGCTTATTCACGATAGAACCTCGCAACGCCATGGGGGCGCTCGCGGAATACGGTGATAGAGGGACGCGAGCAATAATCATGATCTGCGGATAGGTTTGTCGACCGCCAAGAGAGCATTTGCCAGCTCGACGAGATCGTTGAGGTGCGGGTCGATCGGCCTAAAGGCATGGAGACGGTTCCGATTGCAGGGCGGCGTCAATTCTAACAGGAGGATGGCCCGCTTCGGATGGCCGCTTATTGCGTTTTAACCATACCACTTTCAGGTTTGAATCGTGTTGGCAAAGTGGATCCACATTGGGTGCTGATCGTGATTGAGACCCGTATCCACGATGCAGACCAACTTGGCAAAGCGATGCCGTCGGGGGGGGCCGGATCATCAAGACCGGCCAATCGACGCGGCCGCGCTGGCCAGCCCCAAGCCGCCGGTTACGGTTTTCAAGATGCAGCGGCCAATGTAGATTGACAGCCATGGAATCCGATCTCTACCGCAGTGGCCTTCAGGACCGCACCCCATCCGAAACCGCCACTTCGGGCGAACGCCCCTTTGTCAAGATGCACGGCCTGCGCAATCATTTCGTCATCTTCGACCGACGGGTGGATCGCCGCGCGTTCCGGCGGCAAGACATTATCCGGATCTGCGATGAAAAGATCGGCGTCGGAGGCGACCAGTTGCTGACGATCGAGCTGCCGTCACCCGAGGGTGTCGCGGCAGGCGCCACCGCGGGAATGCGCATCTTCAACATCGATGGCCGCGAGGTTTCAGCCTGTGGCAATGCAACGCGATGTGTCGCCCATCTGCTTATGGAAGAAACCGGTGCTGCCGCGCTGGCCCTTGAAACAAAGGGTGGTATGTTGCGATGCCGCCGGACCGGCCCGATGGAGATCAGCGTCGAGCTTGGCCCCATCGGCTGGAACTGGCGCGATTTCCCGCTGGAGTGTGAGGTCGATATGGACAATTTGCCCGTTGAAAGCGGCCCCTTGTGCCATGGCATGGGGTTGTGGATCGGCAACCCGCATGCCGTCTTCTTCGTCGACAGCCTTTCCAAGGTCGATCTGGCGCGCGACGCAGCCAGGGTCCACGACGATCCGCTGTTTCCCGAAGGCGTGAATGTGGGTGTGGCGGAACTGGTGGATGCGCAGACGATCCGCCTGGCCGTGTGGGAACGGCCTGGCATCGCCACACAGGCCTGCGGCACCGGGGCCTGCGTGGCCGCCTTTGCCGCGCGCCGAAAGGGTCTGACCGAGGCTGACCACTTTACCATCCACCTGCCTGCCGGCCCGCTTTCGATCACGATCCGCGGCACCATGGCCGACATGGCTGGCCCTGTCG
This sequence comes from Paracoccaceae bacterium, assembly GCA_049662025.1. Taxonomy (GTDB): domain Bacteria; phylum Pseudomonadota; class Alphaproteobacteria; order Rhodobacterales; family Rhodobacteraceae; genus Pseudogemmobacter. The sequence continues at coordinate 4,117 of JBATAV010000561.1, forward strand.
CGTATTGCTTCCGGGGCCTTGTCGAGGCCGAGACGGTCTACAGTTTTGACTGATCTCCGGCGCGCCTGGCGCTACGCCGAAATCCGCACGCCGCGCCCGTCCAGCAAGACGCAAGCGGCGGGATCGAAACCGACATCGACCACCTCGCCTTCGCCCGCGACAGGCCCGCTGATCTGCGTGTTGGCGCGGATCGTCGTGCACCCCCCGATATCGATCTCGTAGATGGCGCTGCCGCCGAGATAGGATGTGGAGACGACCCGGCCGGTCAGACGATTGCCAGTCAGACGATTGTCCGCAGCCGAGGGGCCGACCGACAGTTTCTGCGGGCGCACCACCACGGTGACGACGCTGCCTTGGGCAAGCAGCTTCGGCGGGGCGACCGTGATCATCTGACCTGCGGTGAGTGTGACTGTCGCCGTCGATCCTTCGGCGCTGCTTACCGTGCCAGCGAGCATGTTGGCCTTGCCGAGAAAATCGGCCACGAAGGCCGTCGCAGGCGTCTCGTAAACCACTTCCGGCGTACCGATCTGTTCCATCGAGCCCGCATTCATCACCACGATCTGGTCGGACATCGACAGCGCCTCTTCCTGATCGTGGGTCACGAAGATGGCGGTGATGCCGGTTGCCTTCTGGATCTTCTTGATCTCGACGCGCATCTCTTCGCGCATGTTGGCGTCCAATGCCGAAAGCGGTTCGTCCAGCAACAGAACCTCAGGTTCAAAGACGATGGCGCGTGCCAGCGCGATGCGCTGCTGTTGCCCGCCGGAAAGCTGCGAGGGTAGCTTCTTCTCGCTACCCGGCAGTTGCACCATTTCCAGCGCCTGCCCCACTTTGCGGACAATTTCGGTCTTTGGCACGTTGCGGTATTTCAGGCCGAAGGCGACATTGTCAAAGACGTTTTTGTGCGGAAACAGTGCGTAGCTTTGGAATACCAGACCGATGTTGCGCTTGTAGATCGGGACGTCGTCAACCCGTCGCCCGCCGATGGAAATCTGGCCGGTCGAAATGTCGACCAGCCCGGCGATGGAGCGCAGGATCGTCGTCTTGCCGCAGCCCGATGGCCCCAGAAGGGTGACGAAACTACCCTTGGCGATGGACAGCGAAAAATTGCGCACGGCGATGAACGAGCCGTAGGCGATGTCGATATCGCGAAACTCGACCGCCGGGTGCTCTGCCGCCGGGGGAAAAGCCCCGGCCGCCTCCGGCCGGGGTATTTGCGATTTGCTTGCCATGCTGTCAAGCACCCTTCGAGATCCGGTCCCACTGCTTGGTCCAGGCATCTTCGTTGTCGGCCCAATAGATCGGGTCGGCGAAGGTCAGCGAGGTCATCGTACCGGTCGGATCAAAAGCCGGAAGTTTCTCGATCTTCTCGGTCAGCTTGACCTTGGTCGGGTCCAGCGAGGGCGGATAGCTTTGCCCTTCGGCCACGGCGATCGAGGTGGCTGGATCAAGCATGAAGTTGAGCAGTTCCTCACATTCCGCCATCGGCGAGCCTTTCAGGACCAGCATGTCCTCCATCCAGGCATAGGAGCCGGCCGGGTCGAGATAGCCGATCGGATGGCCCTGGTTCTGCAAGGCGGCGACGCGACCCGACCAGGCGTCGGTCACCACGATCTCGCCCTTGGACAGCAGGTCCATCAGTTCCGCGCCCGAGCTCCAGAACTTCTTGGCAAGATCGCGGGTCTCGCGCACCTTGGCCCAGACGGCATCCATATCCGCGATGGCGTTGGGGTCCTGTCCGGTGGCAAGGGCTGCATACCAGACCCGCGTCGTCATGTCGGCGTAACCGCCGATCTTGCCGGCGTATTTCGGATCCGACAGCAGGCCTGCGCCTTTTTCTTTGGCTTCATCGGGCGAAATCACCGTGGTGTTGTAGGCGATGCCGGTGGTGCCGTAATCGTAAGGCACCGCCGAAAGCTTCGGCGTCAGCTTGCGGAACGGTGCGATCATCGGCTCCAGGACATTGACCAGGTTGGGAATGTTGGCCTCGTTGATTTCCGAGTTCACACCGGCATTGACGTATTTGATATAGTAGTTAACGCCGGACGAATGGATGACCTGGAAGTCGCCGGGCTTTGAGGTCTTGATCTTGGTGATGATCTCGTTCTCGTCACCAAAGGTGCCTTGCACCACCTTGATGCCGGTCTTGGCCGTGTAGGGCTGGAAGGCGAATTTGTCGATTGCCTCCTGCACCACGCCGCCCCAGCCATCGAAACGAACCTCGCTGGCAGCTGCCAGCGCGCGCCCCGCCCAAGGCAAGGACAGCCCGGCGGTCGTTGCGGCTGCCGCGCTCAGGGTAAGGAATGCACGACGGCTGAGATCGCCGTTTGCAAACCGCTCATGCAGCTGTTCAAGCCGCTTGGTGTTGGACAGTTTCATTTTCAGTTCTCCCTTGGTTGGCCGCGTTTCTTCATTCGGGTAAGGCTTTGCAGGACAAGGCCGCCGACCAGCGGTATGCCCACCGTCACCAGAATCATCACCGTGCCGAGTGCGTTGATTTCTGGACTGATCGAGATCTTGAGCATCGACAGGATCTGGGTAGGCATCGTCTCGACCCCGGCCGGTCGCCAGAACAGGCTGGCCGAAGTGTTGTCGAAAGAAATGGTAAAGGCTAGAAGCGCGCCGGCCACCACGGCCGGAAACAGAAGCGGCAAGGTAACTTGGCGGAAGGATTGCAGCCGCGTTGCCCCAAGCGATAGGGCAGCTTCGTCATAGACGCGCCGGATGCCGACCATGCGCGCCTGCACGATCAGGACGACATAGGGCAAGGCAAGCAGGATATGGCCAAGCACCAGCAGCAGAAGCGTGCGGGGTTGGTCGATCGCCTTGATCAGCACCAAGAGGCCGACGCCCAAGATGGTTTCCGGCACCAATGCGGGCAGGATAACCAGCGTGCTGAAGATCTGCTTGCCTGGAAACTCGAACCGGACCAGCGCGAAAGCCGTCAACAGACCGATGGTGGTGGTGACCGCCGCCGTAACCAATGCAATCCACAGCGAAGTCTGGAATGCCGCCATGACCTGCTCGTTGCTCCAGAGCTTGACATACCATTTCAGGCTGAAGCCGGTCATCGGAAATCCGCCGAACATTGATGAATTGAAAGACAGCACGACCGTGGCGATGATCGGCGCGAAGAGGAAAATATAGACGCATAGCGTGATGAGGCCGGTCAGCCGCCAGGCCCATCTGCCTTCGCTGTTACCCTGCCGTGCCGTCACCCGCCCAGCCCCTTTACGATTTGCGACATCCCCATGTACCGAGTGTAGACGGCGGCGAAAAAACCGAGGATGACGAAGAGGACAATCGAAAGCGTGGCGCCCATCGGCCAGTTCAACTGCCCCATGATGGTGTCGTAGATCAGGTTGCCAAACAACGCATCGCGGCCCGATCCCAGCAGTTGCGGCGTGACATAGCTGCCGGCCGCCAGAACGAAGCACAGCAGCAGCCCGGCGGCCAGACCGGGCAACGACAGCGGCAGCGTTACCTCACGGAACGCCTGCGCGCTGGTGCATCCCATCGAGCGGGCAGCGGAAATCAGCGTGCGATCAATGCTTTCCAGGCTGACATAGACATTCAGAATCATGTAGGGCAGCAGGAAGTGCAACAGCCCCATAATAACCGCGCCCTCGGTGTACAGCATCTGCAACGGCTCATGGATCAGGCCGAGTTTCAGCAGCGTGACGTTGATGACACCTTGTTCGCCAAGGATATGGATCCAAGAAAAGGTGCGGATGGTGAAGCTGATCCAGAACGGCACGATCAGCAGCAAAAGCAGCAGCCATTTGTGCCTGAACGTCGTTGCCCAGATGAAATAGGCCGGGAAATACCCCAGGATTCCGCAGATCAGCGCGGTCATCGCGCCCACCCTGATCGTCTTGAGCAGAAATCCGTGATAATAGCTGTCGGTCAGGAATTCATGCCAGTTCGCCAGAGTCAGCGTGCTTGCCTCGACCCCGGCGGTGATGAAGGTGAAGAAGGTATAGACCGCCATTACGGCGATCGGCAACAGCAAGAAGAAGACCAGCAGCAGCAAGGCCGGAGCGACCAGCATCCATGCTAGCCGTGGATCGTACAACGTCCATCGCTTGGTCATGTGAGCCCAATTGCTTGCGCCGCTTTCGCAGCATCTGCCCGCAGTTCTCGAAGGCAGCTTGGACAATCGGGACCGCTATGTCCAGAGGGAGCGGAGGGGTCAGGTCGGTGCTGTAGCCAGCACCCCTTCCCCCGCCAACCTCGGTATCACCGGCGCGATTGCCTGAATAATTACCCTTTAGACGCGGAACCCTGCTTGCCCGGATGCATTACCAGTGCCGCGGCGATGGGGGGGTTCCGTCGGGCCCTGTTGCACAAATCGTCAGGGATTCCCCGCGTGGCTCCAAGGTGTTGGTCGGGTGGCATGAGCAAGCCCACA
>JBATAV010000562.1:0-1597 GCA_049662025.1 Paracoccaceae bacterium
GGGGCTGCTGGTCTGGTTGCTGCTGCTTGCCGCGCCGGTGGCGGCGCAGACCCTGGAAGACCCGGAGGGAACGGTGATGGTTGCGGGCCGGGAAGACGGATCGGAAGCGGGCTTTCGGGCCTGGGTGACCGGGTTTCGCACCAAGGCGCTGGAGGCCGGAGTGTCGGCAGCCACCTTTGACAGCGCCATGCGCGCGGCCAGCTATCTGCCGCAGGTGGTGGAGCGGGACCGCAAGCAAAGCGAATTCACCAAGACGATCTGGGATTATCTGGATGTCGCGGTTTCGGATGATCGGGTGGCGCTGGGCGTCAAGGCTCTGGCGAAGAATGCCGATCTGCTGGATCGGATCGAGGCGGCTTATGGCGTCGACCGCGACGTCGTGGTGGCAATCTGGGGTCTGGAATCGGCCTATGGCACCTATCGCGGCGATACCGACACCATCTCGGCTTTGGCAACGCTGGCCTATGACGGGCGGCGTGCAGCCTTTTTCGAGGCGCAGCTGGTGCAGGCGCTGAAGATCCTGTCGGACGGCCATGTGACCCGCGAAAGCTTGCAAGGCAGCTGGGCCGGCGCCATGGGGCACACGCAGTTCATGCCGTCGAGCTGGGCCGAGTTCGCGGTGGATTTCAACGGCGATGGCCGGCGCGATATCTGGAGCGACGATCCCGCCGACGCGCTGGCCTCGACCGCCAATTACCTGGCGCATTGGGGCTGGACAAAGGGACAGCCCTGGGGGCTGGAAGTGCGGCTGCCGGAAGAATTCGACTATGACCAGACCACCGAGCGGGTGAAGAAACCCGTCGCCGATTGGCGTAGCTTGGGCGTGCAGCCGATGGCAGGCGGCGATCTGCCGGAGGGACCCGAAGCCTCGGTCCTTCTGCCCGCGGGCCATACCGGTCCGGCCTTCCTGATCTTCCCGAATTTTCAGGTGATCGAGCACTACAACCTCGCCGACGCCTATGTCATCGGCATCGGTCACCTTGCCGATCGCCTGAAGGGAGGCCCCCCGATCACCGCCCCCTGGCCCCGCCAGTGGCGTGCCCTGACGGCAGAAGAGCGCAAGGAGCTGCAATCTCTTCTGACCGCGCGGAGCCTTGATACCGGCGGGGTAGATGGCCGCATCGGCCCGAAGACCATCGCTGCGGTGAAGGCCTGGCAGAAGTCTGCAGGCCTTGTGCCGGATGGCTATCCCAGCCCCGACCTGCTGGACGCCCTACGCTGAGACAGAGCCGCCTCGCGGCCCATCGTGGGTCCGCTTGGCGGCACTGCCGTGGACGGTGGTGCCCGGTCGCGGTGCAGGGTGCGTGGGCGCTGCGTTGAGTGCGGATGCCTCCGGCGGGGATATTTTTTCCAAGATGAAGACCTTGGCGCCTCTTTTCATCTTGGTGAAAATACTCTGGGGGTCAGCCAGGGGCGCAGAAGCGCCAACGGGTGGGATTTCAACGTCAGGCGCATCGCGATGTAGTCTTCCACCACCTGCTCGCCTTCGGTCATCGTGCGGAACTGCACCGTCGGTTCCACGATTCCTTCACCGTCCATGTCGCCCGCAAACAAGGGCAGGGCCGGGGCCGGGGCCAGCGCGCGGGCCGCCCAAAGC
>JBATAV010000563.1:0-6394 GCA_049662025.1 Paracoccaceae bacterium
GCCCGCGCCACCGCCCATGCCTCCACCGCCGCGTTCGAGCTGACTTCGGGGCGCCGCCCGCTGATCGTCTCCTGCGGCTCCGGCCTGCCGTTCGGGCCGGACTGGAAGCTGGCCGGCCGCGCCACCCAATCGCATTCCGCGCTCAGCATCGCGGGGTTTTCCTCGTCGCGATTCGGTCGGCGGGCCGAGGATGCGCTGCTGGAAGATGCCGCCCGCGTCACCGCCCTTCGCCAGGCGCAGGGCGACGGCGCGCTGGTCTATCTGGCGCATGATGGCTGGTCCTTCACCCATGGCCTGACCGCCAGCCGCGAATTGCACCTGTCGTCCGATGGCCGCCGCCTGGGAGGCACCGACATGCTGACCGCCCTTTCCGCCACCGAGCGCAAGCGCTTTGGCATCCAGTTGGACCGCAGCGGGCTGATCGGCATTCCCTTCGCCATCCGCTTCCATCTGCACCCCGATGTCGATGCCACGCTGGACATGGGCGGCCACGCCGTCTCGATGCAGCTGCGCTCGGGCGAGATCTGGGTGTTCCGCCACGGCAGCCTTGCCAAACTGGCGCTGGAACCCTCGGTCTATCTCGAAAAGGGCCGGCTCAAGCCGCGTGCGACAAAACAGATCGTGCTTTCCGCCCATGCCCGCGAATTAGAGACCCGCATCGGCTGGACCTTGGCGAAGGCACAGGATACTCCGCTGGCCATCCGCGATCTGGACCGGGACGATCCGGTCCCCCTCTGAAGCGAGGCAGACCCCGATGTACCACCCGCCCACCAACCTTGTCCCGGTCGGACGCGCGCTGATTTCCGTCTCCGACAAGTCGGGGCTTTTGGAACTGGCGCGTGACCTTGCCACGCTGGGGGTCGAGCTGATCTCGACCGGCGGCACTTCGGGCATGCTGCGGCAGGCCGGGCTGGCGGTGCGCGACGTGGCCGAGGTGACGGGTTTTCCCGAGATGATGGACGGCCGCGTCAAGACCCTGCATCCGATGATTCACGGCGGGTTGCTGGCGCTGCGCGACGATGATGAACACCTGCTGGCCATGGCCGCGCATGGGATCGAGCCGATCGACCTTCTGGTCGTCAACCTTTACCCGTTTGAAGAAACCGTCGCCAAAGGCGCCGATCACGCCACCTGCATCGAGAATATCGACATCGGCGGCCCCGCCATGATCCGTGCTGCCTCAAAGAACCACAAATTCGTCACCGTGGTCACCGACCCCGCCGATTACGCCGCCTTGATGGACCAGCTGCGCGCCCATGACGGGGCGACCTCGCTGGCTTTCCGCCAGAAGCTGGCGCTGACCGCCTATGCCCGGACGGCGGCCTATGACACCGCCGTTTCCAGCTGGCTGGCGGATGAGATCAACGAACCCGCCCCCCGCTATCGGTCGTTCGCGGGCAAGCTGGCGCAACCCCTGCGCTATGGCGAAAACCCACATCAACAGGCTGCTTTCTATACCGACGGCTCGCGCCGCCCAGGCGTTGCCACCGCCCGCCAGTGGCAGGGCAAGGAGCTGTCTTACAACAACATCAACGACACCGACGCCGCCTTCGAACTGGTGGCGGAATTCGCCGCCGAAGACGGCCCCGCCTGCGCCATCATCAAACACGCCAACCCCTGCGGCGTCAGCCGAAGCGCCAGCTTGCGCGACGCCTACCTCAGCGCCTACCACTGCGACCAGACATCGGCCTTTGGCGGTATTGTCGCGCTCAATCAACCGCTTGATGCCGACACGGCGGAAGAGATCGTCAAGATCTTCACCGAAGTCGTCATCGCCCCCGGCGCCTCCGACGCGGCAAAAGCCATCTTCGCCACCAAAAAGAACCTCCGTCTGCTGACCACCGACAGCCTTCCCGATCCCACCGCCCCCGGCCTTGCCTTTAAACAGGTAGCCGGCGGCCTTCTGGTGCAGGACCGCGATTCGCAGGCGCTTTCCGCCAGCGCGCTGAAAGTGGTGACCAAACGCGCGCCCAGCGATGCCGAACTGGCCGACCTTCTGTTTGCCTGGAAGATCGCCAAGCACGTCAAATCCAACGCCATCGTCTATGTCAAAGACGGCGCCACCGTTGGCATCGGCGCCGGCCAGATGAGCCGGGTCGACAGCACCCGCATCGCCGCCCGCAAGGCGGATGACATGGCCGCCGCCCTGCACCTGCCGCAAAGCCCCACCAAGGGCAGCGTGGTGGCATCCGACGCCTTCTTCCCCTTCCCCGACGGCCTCTTGACCGCCGCGGAAGCAGGCGCCACGGCTGTGATCCAGCCCGGCGGCAGCATGAACGACGCCGATGTGATCAAGGCCGCCGATGACGCCGGGCTGGCCATGGTCTTCACCGGCCAGCGCCATTTCCGGCACTAGGATGCGGCTGGCCATCCTAGCCACCCTCGCCACGCTGGCGCTGGATCAGGCGACCAAACTGGGCGTCCTGTTCGGCCTTCACCTGGCCGACCGGGGCGAGATCGACGTCCTTCCCCCCTACCTCGTCTTCCGCATGGCCTGGAACAAGGGCATCAACTTCGGCCTCTTCACCGCCGAGGCGCAATTCACCCGCTGGCTGTTGATCGCCATCGCGCTGGGAATATCCGCCTGGGTCTGGATCTGGGTCCGCCGCGACGGCGCCTCACGCCCCGCCCAGATCGCCGCGGGCCTGCTGATCGGCGGCGCTGTCGGCAATGTGATCGACCGGCTGGCTTACGGCGCGGTGGCCGATTTCCTGAACATGTCCTGCTGCGGCATCGAGAACCCCTATGCCTTCAACATCGCCGATGTGGCGATCTTCATCGGCGCGCTGGGGCTGGTGGTGTTCTCGGGCAAGCCCGCCTCGGGCGCGGGCGGAAAACGCCCAAGGGCCGGAAAACCTGCCCGAAAGACCCCGTGACGCGGGCGAATTGATAGGCTAAGACGGGGGCAATAAGCTTGGAGGCTGGAATGCGGGCAAAGGCAGGCGTGACCGCCATCGCAATCGTGGCGATGCTGGCCCTTGCCGCTTGCGGGGGGCGTGACAAGCTGCCTCAGCTGATGAACATCCGTTCAGACGGCAGCCCCGACGAATTCGGCATCCTGCCGCCCAAGCCCTTGGACATGCCCGAGAATCTGTCGGCCTTGCCAGACCCGACGCCGGGCGGCGAAAACCGCACCGACCCGCGGCCTTTCGACGATGCGGCGGTGGCCCTTGGCGGCAAGCCGCAACAGCAGGCAGGTGGCATCCCCGCAGGCGACTCTGCGCTTTACGCCCAGGCCAGCCGCTTTGGCGTCGAAGGCGGCATCCGTCAGACCCTCGCCTCGGAAGACCTGAAATGGCGGCGCGACAACAACGGCCGCATCCTGGAACGGCTGTTCAACGTCAACGTCTATTTCAAGGCCTACCAGAAATTCTGGCTGGATCAGCACGCCGAACTGGCCCGCTGGCGTGCCAAGGGCGTCCGCACGCCCTCCGCCCCGCCCAGGCAGAGCGGCGAGTAAATCCGTAACAATCACAACCGCGTTGCCCCGGGTTGATCCTGCGGCGCTGTCGGATAGCTTTCGCCGTGACACCGATGACCGGAGATCCCCATGCTGATCCGCCTTTCGCTGGCCCTGACGGCGCTGCTGTTCTGCCTGCGCCCCGGTCTGGCCGAAACCGTCTCCAGTTTCACCCTCGACAACGGGCTGGAGGTGGTGGTGATCGAAGACCATCGTGCCCCGGTGGTGGTGCAGATGATCTGGTACAAGGTCGGCGCCGCGGATGAGGTGGCGGGCAAATCCGGCATCGCGCATTTCCTCGAACACCTGATGTTCAAGGGCACCGAGAAAATCCCCCCCAACGCCTTTTCCGCAATGATCGAGGCGCAGGGCGGCGATGACAACGCCTTCACCTCGTGGGATTACACCAGCTATTTCCAGCGCATCGCCGCCGACCGGCTGGAACTGGTGATGGACATGGAATCCGACCGGATGCGCAACCTGCGGATGACCGAAGACGATGTCACCACCGAACGTCAGGTCATCCTGGAAGAACGCGCCCAGCGCACCGACAGCGACCCAGGCGCCCTGATGAACGAACAGATGCGCGCCGCACAATTCCTGAACCACCGCTACGGCGTGCCGATCATCGGTTGGCGGCAAGAGATGCAAGGCCTGACCCGCGACGACGCCTTCGCCTGGTATTCGAAATACTACGCCCCCAACAACGCCATCCTGATCATCGCCGGCGATGCCACCCCCGATCAGGTCCGCACCCTGGCCGAGAAATACTATGGCCCGATCAAGCCCTCGGAAGGCATCGAGCCGCGCCACCGCCCGCAGGAACCGCCGCAACTGGCAGAACGTCGGTTGACCATGGCCGATGACCGGGTCTCGAACCCCTATATCATGCGCACCTATCTCGCGCCCGAGCGTGACCCCGGCGACCAGAAACAGGCCGCCGCGCTGACCATCATGGCGGCGCTTCTGGGCGGCGACGGGCAAACCTCGCATCTGGCGCGCGCGCTGCAATTCGACAGCCAGACCGCGGTTTATACCTCGGCCTTCTACGACGGCACCTCGATCGACGATGGCACCTTTGGCGTGGTGGTGGTGCCAGTGCCCGGCATGGCGCTGGCCGATGCCGAAGCGGTGCTGGACGCGGCGCTGGCCGGTTTTGTCGAAAACGGCCCCGACCCGGCGGCCTTCGCCCGGATCAAGACCCAGATCCGCGCCGGCGAGATCTATGCCAAGGACGATGTCCATGGCCTCGCGCGCATCTATGGCGAGGAACTGGCCACCGGCCTCACGATCAAGGACGTGCAGGACTGGGACGATGTCCTGTCCGCCGTCACCATCGAAGACGTGCAGGCCGCCGCCCGGATGGTGCTGGTGCGCGACCACGCGGTCACCGGCTGGCTGGTACGCCCGCCCGAACCCGCCGAACCCGCCGCCGCAGCCAAACCCCCCGTCACACCGGAAGGGGCCTCCACCGAAGGCAAGGCCCCCGCCGCCGAAGAGGCCACCGAATGATCCTGCTCCGCCGCATCGTGCTGACCCTGTCGCTGGCCTTCGCGGCCGCCCTGCCCGCGCTGGCCGAGCTGAACATCCAAAGCGTGACCTCGAAGGGCGGCATTACCGCCTGGCTGGTCGAGGATCACGGCATCCCCTTCGTCAGCCTGGAAATCCAGTTCAAGGGCGGAACCTCGCTCGATGCCCCTGGCAAACGCGGCGCCAGCTACCTGATGACCGGCCTTCTGGAAGAGGGCACCGGCGACATGGACAGCCGCGGCTTTGCCGAAGCGCGCGACGCGCTGGCGGCCGATTTCTCGTTTGATGCCAGCACCGATTCGGTGTCCGTCTCGGCCCGGATGCTGACCGAGAACCGCGATGCTGCGGTGGCCCTCTTGCAAGGCGCGCTGGTCAACCCGCGGTTTGACCAGACGGCGGTGGACCGGGTGCGCGAACAGGTGCTGTCGGGCCTGCGGTCCGACGAGAAAGATCCCGACAGCATCGCGCCGCGCCTGTTTGACAGCCTCGCCTTCGGCGACCACCCCTATGCCACCCCCGGCAAAGGCAGCATCGCAAGCGTCACAGCCCTGACCCGCGACGACATTGTGGCGGCCCACAAGGGCGCGCTGGCGCATGACCGCATCTACGTCGCCGCGGCAGGCGACATCACCGCCGCTGAATTGTCGACGCTGCTTGATACCCTGCTGGGCGGCCTGCCCGCCACCGGTGCAGCCATGCCCGACCGCGCGCCCTGGCTGCTGAAACCCGGCGTCACCGTCGAAGATTTTCCCTCGCCGCAATCGGTGGTGTTCTTCGGCCACAAGGGCATCCCCCGCGACGACCCCGATTTCTTCGCCGCCTATATCCTGAACGAGGCGATGGGCGGCGGCCGCTTCTCCGCCCGGCTGATGACCGAAGTGCGCGAAAAGCGCGGGCTGACCTATGGCATCGGCAGCTATCTGGTGCCGATGGACCATGCCGAGCTGTATCTCGGGCAGTTCTCCGCCTCGAACGACAAGGTGGCCGAAGCAATCAAGGTGGTGCGCGCCGAATGGGCCAAGGTCGCCACTGAGGGCCTGACCGAGGCCGAACTGGCCGAGACGAAAACCTACCTTACCGGCAGCTACCCCCTGCGGTTTTCCGGCAATGGCCCCATCGCCAACGTCCTTGTCGGCATGCAGATGGAAGACCTGCCGATCGACTACGCCGTCACCCGCAACGACAAGGTGAACGCGGTCACGATGGACGACATCCGCCGCGTCGCCAAACGCATCTTCCTGCCCGAGGAGCTGCATTTCGTCGTGGTGGGGCAACCGACCGGGCTGTAGTCCCGGCGTCGGTCTGGCGGGGATGCGGGTGAAGCAATTGCGCGCCTGTCGGCGCATTCCTTTTTGATTTGCACTGTCGTACCCCTGTCCTGCGGTGGCTGATGAGGGGCCCTGC
>JBATAV010000564.1:0-5778 GCA_049662025.1 Paracoccaceae bacterium
GCCTTGTTTCTGGCGCCGGGGCAGGCACTCACTTGCGCGCTGGCGGTCTCGGGCGGGCTGGACCGGGTGACGGTGCGGGCCGAAGACCGGGTGCGGGGCATTGCCACCTCGGGCTGGCGCGGGCGCAGCTTTTCGCTGGGGATCGCCGATGCGGTGACGGTGTTGGCGAAGACGGCGGCGATGGCCGATGCGGCGGCAACGATGATCGCCAATGCGGTCGATCTGCCCGAGCATCAAGGGATCGGACGCCGTCCCGCAAGCGAGGTGCAGGCCGACAGCGACCTTGGCGCGCGGAGGGTCACCGTCCTGGTGCCGAAGCTTACCGGGGCAGAGCGCGGCCGTGCGCTGCGGGCGGGTCTGCAGGCGGCAGAGGAGTTTCGTCGCCGTGACCTGATTGAAGGGGCCGCCCTTTTCCTGCAGGGTGAGAGGAAGGCGACCGGAACGCTTGCCCTGCCCGCCGGCCTGTCCTCCGACCTGCCCACCGACCTGCCCGCCGAGGAGAGAGACCATGTTTGACTTTACCGTCCGCAAGATCGTGACCCAGGTCGAGGAGATCTTTCACGAAGGCGGCCCTGTCGCCAGCCCGGCGCCGATGAAGGGCGCGGTCTATGCGATCTGCGCCAACCCCTTTGCAGGGCGCTACGAGCCGGACCTGCTGCCCGCGATGGAGCTGTTGAAACCCCTGGCGCTGCAGCTGACCGACCTGCTGGTGGCGGCGCTTGGCGGGCGGACGGGGATCGACGCCTATGGCAAGGGCGCCATCGTCGGCGAGGGCGGAGAGCATGAGCATGGCGCGATCTGGCATGTCTCGGGCGGCTACGGCATGCGCGACCGGCTGGGCGAATGCCGCGCCATCGTTCCATCGGCGATGAAGGTGGGCGGCATGGGCACCAGGCTGGACATCCCGCTTGGCCATCTGAACGCGGCCTATGTCCGGTCGCGCTTTGACGTGATCACCGTGGCTTGCGAGGACGGGCCGCGGGCGCGTGAGGTGCTGTTTGCGCTGGCCATGGCGCGGGGTGGGCGGGTGCATTCCCGCATGGGTGGCCTGGAGGTGGCGCAGGTGAAAGGCGAGGACGGGTTGCGGTGAAAAGCAGCCTGCAGGCGCATTGGCCCGATTCCGGAATTTTCCGGGGCAGGGTCGCGCTGTGCCTTGGACTGATGTTCGCGCCCTCGGCGACGCTGGCCTGCGCCCTGCCGCCTTCGGTGATCCTGACCCTGCCGACCGGGCATTACATCACTGCCGCCGCGCTGACCGTGGCGTTGACGGCGCTGCTGGGGGCCGCGGCGGGGCACATGCCGGCAATGACAGCGCGGGTGCTGTGGGACCGGCGCGTGCTGGTGCCCGTGGTGGCAAGCTCTTACCTGTCGTTTCTGGCCTTTCTTGGTCTGATCCTGATCGGTTTTCTCGGCAGCCGCGACCCGATGCACAATCTGATGACGCTGGTGTTCTGGACCGGGGTCTGGATCGTGGTGCCGCTGGGCTCGGTTGTCTTCGGCAATCTGTGGCGGCCGATCAATCCCTGGACCGGGCCGGTGCGGATCGCGCGGGTCTTGCTGCGTCGCAAGGGTGGCGTCGGGCTGTCGCGGCTGGGGCATTGGCCTGCGGTGGGGTTCTACGGCTGGTTCATCTGGTTCCAGATGATCTCGCTTTACCCCGACGATCCTTCCGTGCTGGCGCAGGCGGCGGCGACCTATTGGGCGCTTGTCTTCGTCCTCACCGTGGCCGAAGGCGAAGACTGGCTGGACAGGGGCGAGTTCCTGACCGTGCTTTTCGGCTTTGTCGCCAAGATCTCGCCGTTCTGGCTGGAGGTCAAGGCCGGGCGGGCGCTGATGATGGCGGGTTGGCCCGGCGCGCAGGTGGTGCGGATGCCGGGGCTGCAGCGCTCGGCTAGGGTGTTCGTGGCGCTGGCCTTGGCGGCCTTGACCTTCGAGGGGCTGAACGAGACCTTCTGGTGGCAGGCGCTGATCGGCCAGAACCCGCTGGAGCCGGTGGGGCGGTCTGCCGTGGTCTGGCAGAACGCGGCCGGGCTGGTGGCGGTGTTTGCGCTGACCGTGCTGGCACTTTGGGCCGGGATGGCGCTGGGGCGGCGGCTGTCGGGCGGCGTGTTCCGGGCCGATCGGGTGATGCTGTCGTTCCTGGCCATCGCCTCGGGCTATCATGCGGCGCACTATCTGGTGATGTTGCTGACGGCGGGGCAATATACCATTGCCGCGCTGAACGATCCGTTCTTTACCGGCGACAGCTGGCTGGGGCTGCCGCCGTTCTATGTGTCCTTTGGTTTCCTGAGCGATGCGCGGGTGATGCCGTTGATCTATGGCGCGCAGTTTCTGGCCATTCTGGGGGCGCATCTGCTGGCGGTGATGCTGGCGTTGCGGCTGGCCGGGCCGGTCAGGGCGCGGGCGCATCTGCCGCTGACCGGGCTGATGGTGGGCTATACGGTGCTTGGGCTCTGGCTTTTGTCCACGGCCAGGGTGGGGTGAAATCAGTGGACAAATTGTTTGTATACCTACAATCTTGACGACGTGGCTTGACCGCGAGGCCCCCTGAGAGGTGCCCGCCAACAGTGGAGAGAAACGATGACAACAACTTCGCTTTTCGCGCCCAACCGGCGCCGGGTTCTGCAAGGCATCGGCGCGGGACTGGCAACCGCAGCACTGCCGGGGCATGTGTTGGCGCAAGGGGCACCCCTGAAGGTGGGGTTCCAGCTGCACCGCACCGGCATCGGTGCTGCCTATGGCCGCTGGTATGAGCGCACCGCCACCGCCGCCGCCACCGTGATCAATGCCGCGGGTGGGATTGCCGGGCGGCCGGTGGAACTGGTCTTTGAAGACGACGCCACCGACCCCAAGCGCGGCGCGGAAGTGGTGGAGAAACTGGCCGGTCCGGCGGCTTGCGATCTGATCATGGGCACGCTGTTTTCCCATGTCGTGATGGGTTCGGCCCCCCGTGCGGGCGAGTTGAAGATCCCCTATCTGGTCTGTTCCGAGGGTTATCATGTCGCCTCGGGCGCCCTGAACCGCTGGACCCTGCAGCCCGGCATCACCGATGTGCGCAGCCAGATCTCGTCGATGGCGCCCTGGGTGGCGGCGAACCTCGGCAAGAAGGTCACGATGATCTTCCCGGACTATGCCTTCGGCCATGACCACCGCGATTTCTTTACCGCCGCGATGCCGGGGCAGGGCGGCGAGGTGATCGCCCAGATCGCCATTCCGCCCACAGAAACCAGCTTCACCCGCTATTTCCCGCAGATCCCGCCGGAGACCGAGGTGCTCTATCACGTCATGGTCGGCCCCGCCGTGCTGACCTTCGTCAAGGAACTGGGCGAGTTCTACGGCACCGGTGCCAAGCCGCAATTGTTCGGCTTTGTCGACAGCCTGGAGGCAGTGGATACCGCGACGCCGGGTCTGGAATTCCTGGAAGGCAGCCATTTCTGGGAAGGCCACTGCCGGGTGAAACCTGGCGATGCCGGCGAAGCCGAGACCGCTTACCGCGCCGCCGTGGGGGTGGATGACAACGGCGCCTCGGTCAGCGATGCGGCGGATATCTCGACCTACAGCCACATGTTCTCGGTCTGGGAGACGCTGTATTTCATCAAGGAGGCAATCGAAGCCTCGGGTTATGCCGGGGTGGCGGACCGCCAGAAGCTGGTCGAGGCGATGGAGGCGATCACCGACCTGCCCGCAGGCCCGGAACGACCGCAGGGGCCGATGGTGTTCAACGGCAAGATGCACCAGACCTTCGGCATCCAGAACATCAGCCAGATCCAGGGCGGCAAGCTGGTGCGCGTCCACACCACCAGCCTGGAAGACGGCCTCTACGAAAACGATACCGACTACACCGCGATGTCGTTCTGAGCAACGGGGGTGGGGTTGCCCCCCACCCTGCACCCAAGCCCCGGTCCTGTCCTTCATGTCCTTCGGTCCTTTCCTGCTCCTGGCCCTGATGGAGGGCATGGTCACCGCCGCCGTGCTGTCGCTGGCGGCCGTGGGCCTTAGCCTGGTGTTCGGCGTCATGCGGGTGGTCAACGTCGCGCATGGCGAGTTCTTCATGCTGGGCGCGGTAATCGCCTGGTTCGTGGCCGCGGCGGTTCCCGGCCCGGCCTGGCTGGCGTTCATGGCCGCACTGGTGGTGGCGCCGGTGCTGGTGGGTGCCTTGGCCGCAGCGGCGGATTGGCTGATCCTCAAGCGGCTGAACTACGACCCCGAGGCGACCATCGTCGCCACCATCGGCCTGCTCTACATGATCCAGCAGGCCACGCTCAGCCTCTATGGCCCCAACGCCAACCCGGTGGCCGCGCCGTTCGAATGGCGCATCCAGCTGCCCTGGTTCGGCTACTCCGGCTACAAGCTGTTCGTCGTCGGGGCCGCCGTGGTGGTGTTGCTGGCGGTCTGGCGGCTGATGACGCGCAGCAAGGCCGGGCTGGTGATGCGCGCAACGCAAGTGGACCGCGAGGTTGCCAGCGCCTTCGGCATCAATGTCGATCGCGTCTACATGGGCACCTTCGCGCTTGGCGCAGCCCTTGCCGCGGTGGCGGCGGTGCTGGTGGTGCCGATTCAGCAGGCGCATTACCTGATGGGGGGTGACCCGCTGCTGCTGTCGTTCATCGTGGTCATCATCGGCGGGCTGGGCAGCCTTCGCGGCACGGTGATCGCGGCGCTGATCATCGGGCTGTCGGATGGGGTGATCTCGATGTTCTTCACGCCGACACTGGCCAAGATTCTGGCCACGCTTTTGGTGGCGATGGTGCTGGTGTTCCGCCCGCAGGGCCTGTTCGGGGCAAAGGCGTGAAGATCTGGGCGCTGCATCTGGCCGTTCTGGCCGCGCTGGCGGTGGCGGGGCTGCTGTTGCCGCCCTATCACCTGACCAATCTGGCGCGGATCATGGTGCTGGCGGTCTTTGCCATGGGCTACAATCTGGCCTTTGGCTATACCGGACTGCTCAGCCTCGGTCACGCGATGTTCTTTGCCGCCGGAATGTTCGGCGCGGGCCTTCCGGCCTGGCACTGGGGTTGGGGGGCGGCGCCTGCACTCTTGGCCGGGACGGCTGCGGGGGGTGCAATGGCGGCCGTCGTGGGGCTGTTGGCGCTGCGCACGGCAGGCGTCAGCTTCATGATCGTCACCTTGATGTTCGCCAAGGCCTTTGCGCTGAGCATTCTTTATTTCAACAGCTGGACCGGCGGCGACGAGGGCTTTGTCCTGCCGGACGCCACACGCCGGTTGTTCGGGCAGAGCATGGCGGCGGACGGCCCGCGCTTTGCAGCCGCCTGGGGGCTGTTTGCGCTGGCACTGCTGGTGTCGCTGGCGCTTGTCTGCGCGCGCTTTGGTCGGGTGATGGTGGCCCTGCGCGAGAATGAGGACCGCGCCCGGATGCTGGGCATCAACCCCTTTGCCGCCAAGCTGCGGGTGCTGGCGATCTCGGGCGCGTTCTCCGGCGCCTCGGGGGCCGCCTATGCGGTGCTGTTCGGCTATGCGGGCGGCACCTTCGCCGATATCCAGTATTCGATCCTGCCGATGCTTTACGTCCTGCTGGGCGGCGCGGGCACGGTGCTGGGTGCGGGTCTTGGGGCGGGGCTGATGTTCTACCTGACCGACCTCGCGTCCTCGCTGACCTCGGCCTGGCTGTTCCTGGTAGGGGCGGCCCTGGTGGTTCTGGTGCTGTTTGCGCCGAAGGGCATTCTCGGCTGGGTGCGCGCCAGATGGTGGAGGGGGCTGCCATGAGCCTTCTGACCGCCCGCGCCCTGACCCGGCATTTCGGTGGCATCAAAGCCGTGGACG
>JBATAV010000565.1:0-3660 GCA_049662025.1 Paracoccaceae bacterium
CACTCTGCGGATAGTGCAAATGCACTATGGATCAATTGCCAATTTCGCACGACACTTTGTCAGCCAAAGCTGACGGAGTCCTCCCATGTCCACCGCCTTCTATTTCGACGAACGCTGCCTTTGGCACACCACAGGCGAGCATGTGATCATTGCCCCGGTGGGTGGCTATTTGCAGCCACCTTCAGGCGCAGGCCATGCCGAAAGCCCCGAGACCAAGCGGCGGCTGAAGAATCTGGTCGAAGTGTCCGGCCTGGGCGACCATCTGTCCTGGCGCCGCGCCCCCTCCCTGACCCGCGCCGAGATGGAACGGATCCATACCCCCGACTACCTCGACCACTTCAAGGCGCTGTCCGACAAGGGCGGCGGCAATGCCGGGCATTATTCCCCCTTCGGCCATGGCAGTTTCGAGATCGCCGCGATCTCGGCCGGGCTGGTGAAACAGGCGGCCAGCGATGTCTGGCACCGCCGTGCTGACAATGCCTATGTGGTGTCGCGCCCGCCGGGGCACCATTGCCTGCCCGAAGCCTCGATGGGCTTTTGCCTTCTGGCCAACATCCCTCTGGCGCTGGAGGCGCTGCGGGCCGAGGTCGGCCCCATCCGCGCCGCCGTGGTCGACTGGGACGTGCATCACGGCAACGGCACCGAGGCCTGTTTCTACGACCGCGACGACACCCTGACGATCAGCCTGCATCAGGAAAACTGCTTTCCCACCGATCAGGGCCGGGCAGAGACTCGTGGCACCGGCATGGGGCAGGGGTTCAACCTGAACATCCCCCTTCTGCCCGGTGGCGGCCATCAAGCCTATCTCGATGCTTTCGACCTTTTGGTCGCGCCAGCGCTGCGGGCGTTCAAGCCGCAGATCATCATCATCGCCTCCGGCCTTGACGCCAACGCCTTCGACCCGCTGGCCCGGATGCAGGCGCATTCGGAAACCTTCCGCGCCATGGCCACCCGCATCAAGGCGCTGGCCGATGATCTGTGCGGCGGCCGCCTGCTGGCCGCGCATGAGGGCGGCTATTCCGAAGGCTACGTCCCCTTCTGCGGCCTGGCCGTGATCGAAACCCTTGCCGGTCATCGCACGCCAGTCGAAGACCCCTTCCTTGGCATCGTCACCGAACAGCAACCCCCCGCCGATTACATCGCCTTCCAGCGCAAGCGGCTGGAAGATCAGGCCCGGTCCATCGGCCTGGCATGATCTGGCCTGAAAAAGGCAGGGTGCATTTGCAACATCTACAACCGGCCTCGCCGCAGGCCCCATGTCCGGAAAGGCACCGGAAAACCGGGCCGCGTGTCCAATGGGCAAGAATGACATCACCTGAACCGCCGTCAGATCTTGATGACTTCGGTCGCAACAATTGCTGCCGCTTCCATCACCTTCCTCGCCTTTGCCGCCGACCCGATCCTGATCGGCGTGCCCTACCGGCATGGCAACACCAGCCAGGCCTCGGTCGATCTGGTGCGCAACAACCCCGATAAATACCGCAACATCACCGACGTCCAGTTCCCGGTGCAGGACTGGACGCCCATCATCCAAGCGCAGAAAGCGGCCGATTGCGGCGTCATCATGATCGACCACTGGGTCGCGGCCGAACTGGCCTCCTTCGCGCTGGCCGATGTGCTGGGCCTGACGCCGGGCGCTCTGGCCTACCTGCAATACGGCCCCGCGCAACCCGAATTCCTTGATCTGGCCGGCGACGCCGCCGAAGGCTTTGTCTGGGGCTCGGTCATCGGCACCTATGCCGACGAGATGGGCATGGCGTTTCGGCAGGCTTGCATGGCGAAATACCCCGGCACCATCACCATGGTCTATACCGGCTCGGGCCATGACACGACCCATATGCTGGCCTGTGTCCGGGCCACGGTCGACCCGTCCGATTTTGACGGCGTGAGTGCTGCGATCAAGGCGATCTCGCTCCGCGGCGTCTGCGGCACCTACACTTTCGCCAATGACGGCCATACACCGCTGTCCTACCCCAACACCACCGACGAGCCCGAAGCGGGCCAGGCCCGCCTGATCTTCCAGGTGCAGGACGGGGCGCATACCATCATCTCGCCTGCCATTCTGAAGCAGGCCGTTATCCGGCCCGCACCCTGAATGTAGCGCCGCGCCGATGGCACCGGAAAAACCCATATTCGGCTGCCGGGGGATTGGTATCTCCTTCGGCGGCCGGGCGATCCTGACGGATGTTTCCCTCTCCGTCGCTCCTGGAGAGCTGCTTGGTCTTGTCGGTCCCAACGATGCTGGCAAGACCTCGTTGTTCGAAATTCTCGGTGGCCGCTCTACCGCCAGCACCGGTCAGGCCTTCCTGAGGGGTCGCGACATCTCCCGTTTGGCTGCGCAAGACAGCGCCTGCCTTGGCCTTGCCCGTACCTACCAAAGCCCGGTGGTCCCGGCATCAATGACCATCGCCGAAACCTTCCGTGCCGCACGCTTTGCCTGGCGCCCGTTCAAGACCCGCATGGATGCCGAATGGTCAAGCCTCATGGCCAACTCCCGCCCACCTTGGGACCGAATCGCCGGATCGCTTGATACCTTCGACCACCGCAAACTGCTGCTTTCCTGCCTTCTGATGCGCGGCCCTTCGGTACTGCTTTCTGACGAACCCGCCTCCGGCCTGATCAATTCCGAAATCGACAAGCTTGATCTGATCATCCGCAACCTCGTCGACGAACATCACATTGCCACCATCCTGATCGAACCCCGGCGTTCTGGCCGCCGATTTCGAGAAGCCGGCACATGGGTGGTTCGGGGGGTGACATCCTCAGCGTCGAAGGCCTGACCCCCGGATACGGCCCCCTGCGTGTGCTGCACGACATTTCCTTTCGGGTGGCGGAAGGCGAAAGGGTCGGCCTTGTCGGTCTGAACGGCCACGGCAAGACCACGCTGTTCCGCGCGATCTCCTCGCTGGTCGGCTGGCAATCCGGCTTCCTGGGCGCGAGATCGGCGGTAGCCGATCAACCGGCCCCGGCCGCCGCACCCCCGATATCGTCCATGTCGGGCTGGCCATGGCCCCGCAATGCCATGCGATCCTCCCCGGCCTGTCGGTCGCCCAACACCTCGACTGCTGCGCCTACACGCCGCTGGCCTGGCGCAAACGCCGCAAACGGCGGGACATGGTGTTCGACATCTTCCCCCCTTTGCGCAAACTGGAACACGCACTTGTCGGACACCTCTCCGGGGGCGAACGGCGCATGGTCAGCGTGGGCCGCGCGCTGATGGTGGACGCAAGGCTTTACCTGATCGACGAACCCTCCCTCGGTCTCGCCCCGAAAATCTCGGCTTCCGTCATCGAGGCGCTGTTGTCCGGCCGCGTTGACCCGGTGATCGGCATGCACGCCGGTCGCCTGCGCGGCGATGTCGGCCATGTAAGCCCGCACTGATGGACCTGTGCGTTATCCTGATCTACGGCCTGTCGCTGGCGGCGATCCACGGATTGATGGCCATCGGCATCAGCCTGCTGTGGTCAACCATCGGCACGATCAACGTGACCCATGGCGCCAGTTTCGCGATGGCCGGCTTAGCCGCCTGAATCGTCTCTGACATGGCCAAAGCGGCCCTTCTGGCCACCTTCGGAAAGACCGCCGTTGGCACCATCGCCATGGCCGATCTGACGCTGACCACCGGCGCGCTGGCAGGCGCTGCGATGGGTGCCCTGATCT
>JBATAV010000566.1:0-2591 GCA_049662025.1 Paracoccaceae bacterium
GCCCGACCCTGCCCGCAGGCGCCTGCCGCAGCTGGAGCGCGCTCTATGCCGGGCTGACCGAGTTCCTTGTCGATTTTGAAAACCACATGCGGCTGGAGAATGAGGTACTTTTCCCGCAGTTCGAGCCGGGTGGCCGCGCGCAAGGCTGAGCTTCGCTTTCCCGGGCCGCCGCGTGACCGAACGATCTTCCGCCACATGGTTGCGCGGTGCGGCTCCTCATGCTCGACAGCGCGATCTTCTGGCCCGTGACCGATACCGGGGCCGGGCAGCTTCACCCTGGACAAAGCCTGATGCGGGCCGCGCGCGACGTGGCGATCGGTCGCCCTGGCCCTAGGGCCGATGCTGCTCCCCTGCCCCGCTCGTGGCGTCATCAAGCACGCCCGGAAACAGATCGTCCCAGAACAGCCGGATCGCTTCGGCGTTCAGCGCGCTCATCCAGACATGCCGCTCGAAGTCATCGCGCGCCGCACCCTCCAGCTTGGTCAGAAACAGCCGCCGGTCGGCATCGCGCTGGGTCGGTGTGCGGCCCGCCACCAGCGCCTGAATGCGCCGCAACCGCTCGGCCCTCGCGGCAATGGCGGCCGGCACCGAGGCTTGCGCTTTCGGCGACGGCGCTGCCGAGGGACCGTAGTCGCGCGACAGCGCGGCGGTCAGATAGCCCATCGGGTTCTTCACCTCACCCCCCTGCCCCGCCACATAGTCCAGCTTGGCCTCCAGCGCCCCTTCGCCATGTTCGGCAATCCATTGCCGCGCCAGCCGGTCCGAAGCCCCCAGCCTGCGCAGCCGGTCATAGACAGGCGATTTCCGCGTGCCCTCGCCGTCATCCAGATCCAGGATCGCCAGTTGCGGATTGTCGCGGATCAGGAACCGTATCTCGGTCACCGCCCGCCCCATCTTGCGCGTCTCTGGCGTGATCACGATGTTGGACGTCCGGTTCACCTCATCGACTGCCGGCTTGATGATCTTGGCGTTCAGGTGCTTGAACGTCTCGTAATAGGCACTGTCGCTGACCCCCATCAGCCGCCGAAACAGCTCGATCGGCCACCAGCCGGTCGATCCGGTGCGCACGAAGCGATAGCAGTTCTCATACAGCGCCAAGGCGTGCCCGCTGCTGAACCGCCGCTGGATGTTCATGTTGATCAGGGCAAAGACCTTGGGGTCATGCAGCTTCTGCGCCAGCGCCGGCGAATAGGCATATTCGCAGACCCCGCCCTTCAGCCTGGCATAGGCCAGCAGGCTGGAAACCCCCCATTCCTGCCGTCCCTCCTCATCCAGCATGTCCCATTCCGCAACCGTCTCTGCAAGCCCGCGCAGAGACGCTTTCAACGTGTCCATGTCATGGCTGTTGTAGCCGATCATCAGGCACAGGGTGCGCGCATCCATTCGGTGCACCGCCTGCGTCGTCAGCGTGTCATAGGCGTTCAGCAAGAGCACATTCGACAGCCGCCGCTGCAGCAGCGTCAGCTTGCCCGAGACGTGAATCGCCGCGACATGCTTCTTCACCGCTGCCCGCCGCAGTGAACCACTCAACTGATCGCGCGGAATGTCGTCCATGCTCCTGGCCCTCTCGCCCGGATCTGCGCCCGGTGTCTGACTCAGTGTAAACCGAAAGGTACCCGGCGGCAACTGATTGGCTGGCCCCTTTGAGGCCGCCCGTATCCGGGTGCTTTCCAACAGCATTGCCCCGCCAAAGGTTCCCGTTTACAGGACGGTGATCCGCCCTGCGGTCCGGCCCTGGTCTAAAACAGGCTCTAAACAAGCGGAAACCGCGAATCGGCGAGTCGTTCCCCGCGAATCGGGGCGGTTCGTCCTGCAAATGGGTGCCCTTCGCCCTGCAATTGGTGACCGCTGGGCCTGTAAACAGGTGCCTTTATGGTTTTAACATATTGGTATAAAAAGGCTTTCCAGTAGCAAAGCATTTAAAGTCTCTTGAAGACCTGCAAAGCATATCTGCCTTCGCTCTACAATATGTGGTAGGATCAAGTCTGACCCAGCCTAGCAGGTTCCATTTCGACCTGAGATGTGCGATCAATCGACGTGTATCCGATCAAACGGCGCACATAGGGTTTGCAAATGAACACACCGGGCGACCTCCCCCCCTACTTCGGCATCGACCCGGAGGCTGCCGCAGCCAAGCTCAGCCAGCCTATAGACACGTCCCGATTCGCCAAAGCCGCAGCTTTCGCCGCCCGCGGCCGCGATGACCTCGCCCGCCGTGGCTATGCACCTGATGGGCAGAAACGCCTGCGCAAGTTCTCCACCTGGGAGGTTTGCAAGTATCTGATCCCCGTCAATGCCGGTCACCTCCGCCGCGTCCTCAAGGCCAAGCCCGACCTGCCACAGGGCAGCGGCGAAAGTGGCGCCAAATGGTTCACCCTGGAAGAGATCCTCGTTTTGCGCGATCACTTTGCCACTGAAGGCGCCGGCTGGCGGGAATACAAATCCTGGCGCCCGCCCGGGCTGCCGGCCAAGATCGTTGCGGTGGCAAATTTCAAGGGCGGCGTCGGCAAGACCTCGACCGCCGCCCATCTGGCGATGTCGGCCGCACTGGATGGCTACCGCGTTCTGGTGATCGACCTCGACAGCCAGGG
>JBATAV010000567.1:0-1681 GCA_049662025.1 Paracoccaceae bacterium
CGAAGCGGGTGAAATACAAGAAGTTTTCGCGGTGAGGAAGGCGTCTCGCACGTAGGGCTTGAGTTGGGCGCTCGGCGGCGCGGTTGTAATTGCCCTGGTTTGCTTGGGCACTTCAGCTTGGTCGCAAGAATCGCCAATGGGTTTTTCTGGCGCTGACCTTCAGAAATTGTGCGAACCCTCTGGGTCAACACCTTTGGCCTGTGCGGCGTTCATGCGTGGTTGATCAGAAGGAACCGAGGCTGCTGTTCAGAATTCTGCAGGCACTATCTACTCGCAACAAGGGAAGATTCCGTCCCTCGATGATTGGCAGGCCATGACCTCGGCGCTGCGAGGCTTTTGCCCGCCTATGAACATTGAATTTGGCCAAAGAATTGCCGTTACACTTCATTTCTTTTCGGAACATCCAGAGGATTGGCATTTGCCTGCCGGACAGATCGTCTTGGAAGCAATGAAGTCGGCGTTCCCTTGCTCAACCGCACAATGATCTTCTCGGACACGATTCCCAACGAATCGTAGGGCGGGATTCACCCCGCCCTACCCTTTTCCATTGAAAACCGTGCCTTGATCGCCTCCCATCTTGTCGAAAAGTCCCGGTCCCCCTCCGGCATCTGCCAGACGCAATGCAAATGATCCGGCAATACCACCCAGGCCTCTATCCCGAAGGGTCGTTCCGCCTTGGTCTCCGCCACCGCCCGGCGCAAGGCCGCCACTTCGCGCACCAGCGTATCGTCGCCCCGCACGGCCAGACAGACGGTGAAAAACACCCGCGCACCTGTCCATTTCGGTCTGAGATAGTTCGGCATCCCCCCACCGTGCCGGAACAGGGTTAACGCACCCTTTCGACGCGGGATTTGAACCGGTCCAAAGCCCCGAGCAGCCCGGCAGCCCGTTAACAAAGCCTTAACGCCCCATCCAACCCATTGGAATCCTTTGTATCCCCCAAACGTCCCGACTCGGGACGCCCCCAGCTTTCCGCGATGCCGCCCCATTTCGGCCCGAATCCCCCCTCTTAATGAGGGCAAGGAAACAGGAGCACCCGATGGCCACGATCCTCACCCTTGCCGGCGGCTTTCTCGGCCTCTTCGCCGCGATCCTTGCTCTGGTGCTTTTCCACGCCAGTGTTCTCACCGCGCTGGCGCTCTGGTGCGCGACTGGCATTTCGGCCACCCTTCTTGGCCTGGCCTGGTCCGCGATCCCCCGGCGCGAAACTGCCATGATCCGTGCCTGACCGCGCCGAGGCTTGCCTTTTCGGCCCGATTCCGCCATAAAACCTGCGCGACGTTGTCTCTTTCGACCTGTCTCCGACCATCGGCACAGCAATCGACCACAGCTGACTGCGCCGGGCCGCCGCACTCCGCGGGCGGCAATTCGATAGGAGACATCACGATGGCCAAGGGCACCGTGAAGTGGTTCAACGAAACCAAAGGCTATGGCTTCATCGCCCCGGAAGGCGGCAAGAACGATGTGTTCGTCCACATCACCGCGCTGGAGCGGGCCGGTCTGCGTTCACTGAAGGACGGCCAACCCGTGACCTTCGACATCGAAGCGGGCCGTGACGGCCGCGAGTCGGCGACGAACCTCGCGCTGGCGTGAGCCTAGCCGAAAGATGCGGAAAGGGCGGGTCCGCAATGGCCCGCCCTTTTTTCATTCAGGCCTGAAGATCAGGCCGCGCGCCACAGCA
>JBATAV010000568.1:0-2955 GCA_049662025.1 Paracoccaceae bacterium
GCCAAGGCCATGGCGGGCAAGGGGCAGCTGGCAGGCGCGCTGGCGCGGCTTTTGCCGGAACGGCTGGCGCGGCATCTGGCCGAGGTTTCCGGTGTGACCGGACCATTGGCCGAGGTGCCGGGGGCCAGGTTGGACCGGGTCGCGGCAGGGCTGCAGGACTGGCGGCTGGTGCCGGTGGGGTCCGAGGGATACCGGACGGCGGAGGTGACCTTGGGTGGCGTCGATACCGGGGCGCTGGAGGCCCGGACGATGGAGGCAAAGGCGGAGCCGGGGCTTTATTTCGTCGGCGAGGTGGTCGATATCACCGGCTGGCTGGGGGGGTATAATTTCCAATGGGCCTGGTCGTCGGGATGGGCGGCTGGGCAGGTGGCTTGACAAGCGTCCCGTGTCGGGACGCTTGGTGAAACACTTCCAGATCAAATGGTTATGATCCTCGTTTAGGGAATCTTAACCCTCCTGACGCCGCGCAAGGGGCGGCCAGGGTGCCTCCGGCGGGAGTATTTCAAAAGGCGCAAATGCAAGACTCTGCCCTGGATGGGCTTGCGCCTTTCCAAATACTCCCCGCGGAGCGTCCGCAGCCGGGGTCTGGGCGCGGCCTCAGATGTCTTTCATCAGCCGCAGCGCATCATAGATCGCGGCGTGGGTGTTGCGAGCCTCGACCGCGTCGCCGATGCGGTAGAGGCGGAAACCCTTCGGCCCGTCGCCCTGCGGCTGTGGGCGGCCGTCGATCAGCGCGTCGTAATCGACGGCCCCGAGGTTTTCCGATTGCGGTTTCAACGCGAAGTAGAGGTCGGCCAAGGGTTGAGTGCCATGGTTGACCACGATCTGGTCGAAATGTGCGGTCTTGGCCAGTTTCATGTATTCCGAGCCGATCGTTGCCTTCAACTGGTTGCCGTCGCGCGCCACTCCGGTCAGCCGGTGGGTGACGGTAAAGGTGGTGTCGCGGTCTTGCAGGGCGCGCATGTAGGGCACCAGATTCATCGCCATGACTTCGGGGGCAAAGCTGCGGTCCGAGGTCATCACCTCGACATGGCCACCCGCTTCGGCCACCACCTGGGCGGCCTGCAGCGCAGTATGGTCGCCGGCGTCGTCGAAGATCAGCACATTCTGGCCGGGCTTCACATCGCCCGACAGCAGATCCCAGGCGGAAATGGTCAGGTCATTGCCGAAAGACAGGATGTCCTTTTCCGGCATGCCGCCGGTGGCGATGATCACCACATCCGGCGAAAGGGCTGTGACATCAGCAGCTTCCGCCCAGGCGTTGAAGCGGAATTCCACCCCCCGTGCGGCGCATTGCGCCATGCGCCAGTCGATGATGCCGATCATCTCGGCCCGGCGTTTGGTCTTGGCAGTCAGCGCCACTTGCCCGCCGGGTTTGCCTGCGGCTTCGAACACCGTCACCGCATGGCCGCGCTCGGCGGCAACGCGGGCGGCTTCCAGACCCGCAGGACCGGCGCCGACGACGACCACCTTCTTGCGCGTCGGCGCAGGCGTGATGTCATGCGGCATGGTCTCTTCGCGGCCGGTGGCGGGGTTGTGGATGCAAAGCGCCATGCCGCCCTGATAGATTCGGTCCAGGCAATAGGTGGCGCCGACACAAGGACGGATATCATCCTCGCGGCCTTCGATGATTTTGCGCACGATATGCGGATCGGCGATATGGGCACGGGTCATGCCGACCATATCCAACTGGCCGGACTGGATGGCATAGCGGGCGGTGGCCACATCGGGGATGCGGGCGGCGTGGAAGGTTGGCATGCCGACCTCGGCCCGGATCCGGCCTGCGAAATCCAGATGGGGCGCGGATTTCATGCCCTGGATCGGGATCACATCGGTCATCGCGGGATCGGTGGCGACGCGGCCCCGGATGATGTTCAGGAAGTCGACATTGCCGCTATCGCGGAACATCTTTCCGATTGCCACGCCTTCGTCAGGGGTGATGCCACCCTCTTCATCCTCATCCGCTGTATAGCGCATGCCGATCAGGAATTTTTCCCCGACCCGTTTGCGGATGGCCGCGACGGTCTCCAGCGCAAAGCGGGCGCGGTTTTCCAAGGACCCGCCATAGGGCGCGGGCAGGGTGTTGGTCAGGGGCGACATGAACTGATCCAGCAGATGGCCGTAGCATTCCAGCTCGATCCCATCCAAGCCCGCTTCTTTCATCCGCTCGGCGGCATCGGCGAAATCACCGATGATGCGGGTGATGTCCCAATCTTCGATGATCTTGGGGAAGGCGCGGTGGGCCGGTTCGCGCGCGGGCCCGGCGGCAACCGTGGGCAGCCAATCGCCCTTGTCCCAGCGGGTGCGCCGACCGAGGTGGGTCAGCTGGATCATCACCGCAGCACCTGCCTCGTGGCAGTCATCGGCCAGACGCTTCATCCAGCCCACAACTTCGTCCTTGTAGGCGAGGATGTTGTTGAAGACCGGCGGGCTGTCTTTCGACACGGCGGCGGAGCCTGCGGTCATGGTCAGCGCAACGCCCGCCTTGGCCCGTTCCAGATGGTAAAGCCGGTAGCGGTCTTTCGGCATGCCGTCTTCGGGATAGGCCGGTTCATGGCTGGTGGTCATGATCCGGTTGCGCAGCGTCAGGTGTTTCAGCTGATAAGGCTGCAGCAGGGGATCGTTCGACATCATCGCCTCCGGTTTCCTGGTGCCAAGATTAGCGAGGCCGGGCGGTATTGGCTGGCGGAAAGCGACAGTTGAATGTCGGATGAAGCCAGCGCTCAGGTCAGCCGCGACAGAAGATCGGCCAGGGTGGCGGCCTCGGCCGGGCTGAGAGGCGCAAGAGTCTGGGCCGAGACCTGCAGCGCCGCCGGGATCAGGCGCTGAAAGGTCTGCGCGCCCTGATCGGTCAACGTCACGGTCAGGCGGCGGCGGTCGGCGGCATCGGGCGTCGTGGCGACCAGGCCCTGGCGGGCAAGCCGGTCGACCACGCCCTTGATGGTGGCCGCATCC
>JBATAV010000569.1:0-5269 GCA_049662025.1 Paracoccaceae bacterium
GGCCAACAGCAGTATGGCAAAGCGGCGAAACTCTCGCGGGTCGGTGCCGAAGAAATGCCGCCCGCCCAACCAGTTGGCCAGCGCGGTCAGCGGCAGCAGCCAAAGTGCCGCCCAAAGCGTGTCCCAACTGACCAGCCCGGCGAGGAAATACAGCGGCCCCGAATACAGATCCAGCAGCGGGAAATAGGCGATCAGCGTGGCGCGAAACACCGAAGCCGGCATCGGTTGTGCGGCAAAGAACGCCGCCAGCGGCAGCCCGCCCATCCCCGGCGCATTGGCCAGCCCCGAGACCACGCCCGCCGCCACATTGCCCGGCCCCCGCACCTCGCGCCCCAGCCGCCAGCCCGCCAGCAAGACCCCGCACATCACCAGCACATAGCCCGATATCACCGCCCGCGCCGCATCCTCGGAAATCGCCGTCAGCGCCCAAAGGCCCAAGGGCAGCCCCAGTGCCGCGCCCACCAGCAGCAGGATCACCCGCCGCCAGTCCACGCTTGGCCCCGCACCTTTCCAGGCCTGCGCCGACATCGCCGCCTCCAGCAGCACCACGACCGCGATGAAATTCAACGGGCTGGTCACCAGGCTGGAGGCCGCAATGACCATCGCCGAATAGCCGAACCCCGAATAGCCGCGCACGAATCCGGCAACCAGAACCGCCGCCGCCATCCACAGCGCGGCCATCGGCTCCAGATCGAAGGGCAGCGTCACACGCCGACCTGAGGCCGCATGTCTTCCGCCCGAATGCCCGCCACCGCGACCGGCTTTTTCATCGCGTCGCGGCGGAACGGCTCGCCCAGTTCCTGATTGATCAGCGCCTCGATCAGCGTGGTCCTGCCCGCCTTCTGGTCGGCCAGCGCCTGGGTCAGCGCCGCGCGCAATTCGTCCATCGTGCGGGCCACCACGCCCTGCAAGCCGCAGGCCCGCGCGATCCCGGCATAGGACACGCCCTCATCCAGTTCGGTGCCGACGAAATTGTCGTCATACCACAGCGTCGAGTTGCGCTTCTCCGCGCCCCATTGGTAGTTGCGGAACACCACCATGGTGATCGCCGGCCATTCGGGCCGCCCGATCGCCGTCAGTTCCGTCACCGCGATGCCAAAGGCGCCGTCGCCGGAAAACCCCACCACCGGCACCTCCGGGCAGGCGATCTTGGCCCCGATGATCGACGGCAGACCATAGCCGCAGGGGCCGAACAGCCCCGGCGCCAGATATTTCCGCCCCGCTTCAAAAGTGGGATAGGCATTGCCGATGGCGCAGTTGTTGCCGATGTCCGATGAGATGATCGCCTCGCGCGGCAGGGCTGCCTGAATCGCCCGCCAGGCCATCCGCGGGCTCATCCAGTCGGGCTTGGCCGACCGGGCGCGGGCATTCCAGGTCGTGCCCGCGTCATCTTCTTCGTGATCCATCGAGGACAGGGCCTGCGCCCAGGCCGATTTCACCTGTGCTATTCTGGCTTTGCGTTCGACCCGCGCATGGTCACCGGCGGTAAGGGCCAAGCGCGCCAAAACCGCCTCGGCGACCTTCTTAGCGTCGCCGACAATGCCAACTGTCACCTTCTTGGTCAGCCCGATCCGATCGGGATTAATATCGACCTGAATGATCTTGGCCTCTTTGGGCCAGTAGTCCAGCGCGTATCCCGGGAGTGTTGAAAACGGGTTCAGCCGGGTACCCAGACAGAGTATCACATCCGCGCCCGAAATCAACTCCATTGCCGCCTTGCTGCCGTTATAGCCCAAAGGCCCGGCAAACAGCGGGTGCGACCCCGGAAAGGCGTCATTATGCTGATATCCCACGCAAACCGGCGCATCCAACCGCTCGGCCAGCGCCATGCTGGCCGCAATGGCCCCGCCCAGGACCACCCCGGCCCCGTTCAATATCACCGGAAACTTCGCCGCTGACAGCAATTCTGCCGCCGCCGCAATCGCTGCCTCGCCGCCCGAAGGCCGCTCGAATTCCACGATCGCCGGCAGCTCGATATCAATCACCTGCGTCCAGTAATCGCGCGGCACGTTGATCTGCGCCGGGGCACTGGCCCGCCGCGCATTGATGATCACCCGGTTCAGCACTTCGGCGATGCGCGACGGATCGCGCACCTCTTCCTGATAGGCCACCATATCGGCAAACAGCGCCATCTGCTCGACTTCCTGAAACCCGCCCATGCCGATGGTCTTGTTCGCCGCCTGCGGGGTGACCAGCAACAGCGGCGTATGGTTCCAGTAGGCCGTCTTCACCGCGGTGACGAAATTGGTGATCCCCGGCCCGTTCTGCGCGATCATCATGCTCATCTTGCCCGAAGCGCGGGTATAGCCATCGGCCATCATCCCGCCGCTGCCCTCATGCGCACAGTCCCAGAAGGTGATGCCCGCCCGCGGGAACAGATCCGAGATCGGCATGAACGCCGATCCGATGATGCCGAACGCATGTTCGATCCCGTGCATCTGCAGCACTTTGACGAAAGCTTCCTCGGTGGTCATCTTCATGGCTCTGTCCTCGCTCACATCGCATGCGGCCGCCCTTGCCGGCAGACCCTTCGCCTCTTTCTACATCCTTGCGCGGAACCGCCCTTAGGGCCAGCCATTTCACCGACATATCGCCAGTTCCACTGCCTGCGAAGCGGCAGGCCACCCGGGCCTTGCGCCTTTCGAAATACTCCCGCGCGGCGCGCTCCGGTCCGCCCCGCCGAGACCGGTCAATGGTTAAGAAACCGTTAAACCCCGCAGCCCAAGCCCTTGATATCCCTCACCCCACCCCCGCGTCCCGACTCGGGACACTATACGCCCAACGCCCGCCCGATCCGCGCGATCCCCTCGGGAATCCGCGTCGGCGGGATCGAGGAATAGGCCAGCCGATAAAACCGCCGCTCCTCCCGCGCCGGATCGAAAAACCCCCGCCCCGGCTCGATCAGCACCCCATCGTCACGCAACGATCGGGCCAGATCCTCGGTATCCACCCCCAAAGGCGCCGCCATCCAGAAGCTGGAGCCGCCAAAGCCGCCCTGCCCCGCCACCGTCAACCCCGCCACCGCGATGGCCTCCTCCATCACCTGCCGCCGCCGCTTGAACGCCGTCCGCATCCGGTTGATCAGCGCATCGTAATGTCCCTCCGACAGGAAATAGGCCACCGTCCGCTGGATATGCCCCGGCGGATGCTTCAGCACCATCGACCGCAAGGCCCGCGCCTCGGCGATGAAACTGGGCGGCCCGACCAGATAGCCCAGCCGCATTCCCGGAAAGATCGACTTGGAAAACGAGCCCGCATAGATCACTCGCCCGCCCTTGTCCAAACTCTTCAGCGCAGGCGAAACCGGCTTCAGAAACGACATCTCGAATTCGTAATCATCCTCGACCACCACGAAATCGTCGCGGCTCGCCGCCTCCAGCAGCGCCAGCCGCCGCTCCAGCGGCATCGTCGCATTGGTCGGGCATTGGTGGCTGGCCGTGGTAAACACCACATCCGTCGGCGGAAGCCGCGCCGGCAAGCCACCTTCATCGACATCGACCGAGGCTACCCCCGCGCCGCAGGTCTGCAAGATCCGCCGCTGCCCCGGATAGCAGGGGTTTTCCACCACCGCGCGGCGCCCCGGCCCCAGCAGCACCGTCGCCGCCAGCCACAGCGCATTCTGCGCCCCCATGGTCACCAGCACCTCTTCGGCGCCCGCGGCAATCCCCCGGCGCGGCAGGATCACCCGACAGATCTGCTCGATCAGCAAGGGATCGTCGCGTTCATAATAATCCGAGGTCAGCGCGTCGAAATCGCGCCGCCCCAGCGCCCGCAAGGCGCAGGCCCGCCAGTTCTGGTGGTCGAACAGCGTCGGGTCGGTCTGGCCGTAGATGAAAGGATAGGGAAACCGCTCCCAATTGTCGGGCCGCTCCACCCCCGCCATCGCGCGG
This sequence comes from Paracoccaceae bacterium, assembly GCA_049662025.1. Lineage (GTDB taxonomy): Bacteria > Pseudomonadota > Alphaproteobacteria > Rhodobacterales > Rhodobacteraceae > Pseudogemmobacter. The sequence continues at coordinate 3,891 of JBATAV010000569.1, forward strand.
GTGAACCGAGCCGAGGACAGCGCCGCATAGTCCACTTCTTCCAACGGCCGGGCCGAGGCCGGAAACTCCGGCGCGCGCGGCGCATTCTCCGACACATAATACCCAGACCGCCCGCGCGAGGTCAGATAATCCGAAGACACCAGGTCGGCATAGGCCAGCGTCACGGTGATCCGGCTGACGCCCAGATGCTGCGCCAGCCCGCGGGACGAAGGCATCTTCTGGCCGGGCCGGAACCGCCCGGCCAGAACGCCTTCGGTCACCATGGCCCTGATGCGGCGCTGCAGCGTGCCGCCCGGACCGGCGGTCAGAAAGAAGGCCTCAACCGGAATTGCCACATCTGGCCTCATGCGCGGGATGATCTGGCCTCATCAAGGGGCCGGATCATCCCGCGAGTCAACCCATGCGCGCCTCAGTCGATCTTGCCCGGCAGTGACAGATCGCCCGAGGCCACGTCGAACACGTCCGTCACGCACAAAAGCGGCGCATGGACATTGCCGTTCACCCGCAAGGCTGCCGTCACCCCGTCATAGCTGGCGCCTGCCGCGTCCTGCCCGGCAGGAAGGGTCACCGTCACGCTGATATCGGCGGCATCGAAGGCGGGCGGAAAGCCGGGGCTGTCGATGAACAAGGGCAGCCCGGGCCAGGTCGGCGGCAGCTTCGGCGTCTCGCCCTCGGCAATGTCGCGCACCGCCAACGCGCCGGGGCCGCAGGCCTCGGTCGGGGTCAGCACGACCCAGTGGCTGTGCCATTTCGCGCCGTCATTGCCGGGGTTGCCGTCGCCGTCTTCGTCCTCCAGGGGCGTGTCGTCGAAATCGGGGTGGCTGGTCGCGGCCAGCGCCAGAATGCCGGTGCCGCCCTCAAAACCCACCGTGGCCGGGTCGAGGCTGGTCGGCCAGACATAAGACCAGACTGGTGCGCCCGCCAGCGTGCCCGCCGGGTCAGGCTTTTCCGCGCCCGCCTGCCCCGCCAGACGCATGCGGAAGGTCACCGCGTTGCCGTCGCGGGTGACCGAGGCGGCAAGGATGTCGAACGCCGCCGCGACGCCCGGCTTGGGGTCCGACAGGATTTCCGCCGTGGCGGGCAGTGGCAGGGCAAGGGACAGCGGCAGCAGGGAAAGGGCAGAAAGGCGCATTTCGGTCTCCTTTTCGGGGTTGGGTTCCGAAGTATTAGTAGCGAGTCGCTATTATTGCAATATCGTTTTCGACTCGCTATCATTTACCCATGACCGATGCCTCCACCCTGCCCGAACTGATCCTGCGCCTGTCGCGCCTGGCCGAGGCCGAGTCCTGGGTGCAGGGCCTGAACCCCGCGCAGGCGGCGGCGTTGGCCTATCTGGGCCGGGCCAACCGCTTTTCGCGGGCACCGTCACAGGTTGCGGG
>JBATAV010000570.1:0-10393 GCA_049662025.1 Paracoccaceae bacterium
ATACCATCCTGTGCGACGGCAAGGGCGGGGTCTGGGTCGGCATCTCGGCCGCCGGGGTATTCGAGAGCCGCAATGGCGGGCAAAGCTGGGCGACGCGCAACCGGCGCGGCAACCGGCCGGGCCCGGCAGGGGCGCTGGCGCGGGTGTGGGAGGGCGAGGAAATCCGCAAGGAGGACGAAATCTTCCACTGCGTCCACAATCTGGCCTTTGGCGCGGGTGACGGGCTGATCTACATGCAGAACCATCAGGGCGTGTATCGGTCGCGCAATGGGGGCGAGGTGTGGGAGGAAGTGACCGAAGGGTTGCCCTCCACCTTTGGTTTTCCGGTGGCGGCCCATCCGCGCAAGCCGGGGGTGGTCTGGGTGTTTCCGCTGAACGGCGATTCGGTGGGGCGCTGGCCGGTGGAGGGGCGCGCGCTGGTGTGGAAAAGCCTGGACGGCGGCGAAAGCTGGCAGCCGAAGGGGCAGGGGCTGCCCGACCGCGATTGCTATTTCACCGTGTTGCGGCAGGGTATGGCGGTGGATGGGGGTGACCCCTGCGGGGTGGCGTTCGGTACCAACTCCGGCTCGGTCTTCTTCAGCCGCGATGAGGGGGAGGCCTGGGAGGAAGTGGCGCGGCACTTGCCCACGGTCTTGTCGGTCGAGATGATGCGGTAGGGCGGGGTTCACCCCGCCGCTACCGAAGGGCAGGCTTTCAGCCGTCGAAGTCGATGGTTTCCATGATCTTCAGCGCCTCGGGGCGGGCCTTGGCGACCTCGGTCAGGGGCAGCGGATCGGCGGTGAAATCACCCCAGCTGGCGACAAGGGCGCTGCGTTCGACACCGGATTTCACCGGAAATTCGTTGTTGGTTTCGGCGTAGATTTTCTGCGCGGTATCGGACGACAGCCATTCCATGAACTTCAGCGCGGCGTCATGGTTCGGGGCGGCCCTGGTCATGGCTATCCCTGAGATGTTCAGATGGGTGCCGCCGCCTTCGAAGGTGGGGAAGTCGATCCGCACCGCCTCGGCAAAGGGGCGCTGCTCGGGGTCGGCCATCATCTCGCCGATGTAATAGGTGTTGCCCAAGGCGATGTCGCATTCACCGGCGGCAATGGCCTTGACCTGATCGCGGTCGCCGCCTTCGGGTTTGCGGGCCAGGTTGGCCTTCAGCCCTTCGGCCCATTTCTGTGCCTCGACCGCGCCATGGTGGGCGATCATCGCGCCGAGAAGGGCAATGTTGTAGTCATGCAGGCCCGAGCGGGTGCAGATGCGGCCCTTCCATTTCGGATCGGCAAGGTCTTCGTAGGTGGTGACCTCGCCGGGTTTGACGCGGTCCTTGGCGGCATAGACCACGCGGGCGCGGGTGGTCAGGCCGAACCATTGGCCTTCGGGGTCGCGCAGGGTGGCGGGGATGTTGGCATCGAGGATGGCCGAATGGACCGGCTGGGTGACGCCGGCCTCGACGATCTGCATCAGGCGGGCGATGTCGACGGTGAGGACCAGATCGGCGGGCGAGCGGTCGCCTTCGGCCTGCAGGCGTTCGGCCATGCCCTTGTCGACGAAGGCGATGTTGACGGCGATGCCGGTCTCGGCGGTGAAGGCATCGGCCAAGGGCTGGATCAGTTCGGGCTGGCGGTGGGAGTAGACGTTGACCTCATCGGCCAGGGCGGGAAGGGCGGTGGTCAGGGCAAGTGCTGCAAGGGTGAGGCGAAGCATCGGGGCGGTCCTTTGGTCTGGAAATCTTGCAGCGCTTAAACCTGAGTCTTTTGCTTGGGTCAATATCCTGAGTGAAAAGATAGGCAATCTGTCGAGGTCACGTTTGCGTGGCTGGCTTTGCCATCTTCTCGGCGGCCTTGGCGCGGTTCCACAGGGCGTCCATCTCGGCCAGATCGCTTTGCGCCGGGGTCTTGCCCTGTTCGGCAAGCCAGTCTTCGATGGCGGCGAAGCGGCGGGTGAATTTGCCGGAAGCAGCGCGCAGGGCGGCTTCGGGATCGACCTTCAGATGGCGGGCGAGGTTGGCCATGACGAAGAGGAGATCGCCGATTTCCTCGGTAACGTCTTCATGGCCAAGGGTGTCGCGGGCCTCGACCACTTCGCGGGCCTCTTCGACCAGTTTGTCCAGCACCTGATCGGTATTCGGCCAGTCAAACCCCACCCGCGCGGCGCGGTTTTGCAGTTTGACGGCGCGGGTCAGGGCGGGCAGCGACAGGGCCACACCGTCCAGAACCCTTGCAGGACCGCGTTCGGCAGCTTTCAGGGCCTCCCAGTCACGGGTCTGCTGGTCGGCGGATTTGTCGCGGGACTCGGTGCCGAAGACATGCGGGTGGCGGGCCAGCATCTTGTCGGAGATGGCGCGGGCCACATCGGCAAAGGCGAAAAGCCCGGCCTCTTCGGCCATGCGGGAGTGGTAGACCACCTGCAACAGCAGGTCGCCCAACTCGCCGGGCAACTCTTCCCAGGCCTCGCGCTGGATCGCGTCGGCGACCTCGTGCGCCTCTTCCAGAGTGTAGGGGGCGATGGTGGCGAAGGTCTGTTCGATGTCCCAGGGGCAGCCGGAGTCCGGGTCGCGCAGGCGGGCCATGATCTCGACCAGTCTGGGCAGGCCAGCGGCGGAATCGGCTACCAGAGCGTCGCTTGCCGTGCGGTCAAGGCGGGGAAGGGTCATTGCGGCCACCGTGGTTTTGCGATTTGATCAAAGACCGACGACCCCCCGACGAAACTGCCGCAAAGGATTCCCGATCATGCCCGTTCTGAACCGTATCGCCTCTTACGCCGAGGAAATGAAGGGCTGGCGGCGGTATCTGCATCAGCACCCGGAACTGGCGTTTGATTGCCATGACACGGCGGACTGGATCGTCAAGCGGCTGGAAGAGATCGGGGTGGACGAGATTCACACCGGAATTGCGAAAACCGGGATCGTGGCGATCATCGAAGGCACCGGTGACGGGCCGACCATCGGCTTGCGCGCCGACATGGACGCGCTGCCGATCGAGGAGCAGACCGGGGCGGAACATGCCAGCAAGGTGCCCGGCAAGATGCATGCCTGCGGCCATGACGGGCATGTGACGATGCTGTTGGGGGCGGCGAAATACCTAGCCGAGACGCGGAATTTCGCCGGAAAGGTGGCGCTGCTGTTCCAACCGGCCGAGGAAGACGGCGGTGGCGGGCAGGTGATGGTGCAGGAAGGGGTGATGGACCGCTTTGACGTCAAGCAGGTCTACGGCATCCACAATGCGCCAAACGTGCCCTTTGGCCATTTCCAGACCACGCCGGGGCCGCTGATGGCCTCGGTGGATACGGCGTTCGTCTATGTCACCGGCAAGGGCGGCCATGGCGCCACGCCGCATGAATGCGTCGATCCGGTGGTGGCAGTGGTGGGGATGGTGCAGGCCATACAGACCATCATCCCGCGCAATGTCTATGCGCTGGACGAGGCGGTTCTTTCGGTGACGCAGATCCACACCGGCACCGCGTCGAACATCATCCCCGAAGAGGCGATGTTCTGCGCCACCATCCGCTGTTTCAAGCCGGACGTGCGGGCGCTGTTGAAGAAGCGGTTCTTCGAGATCGTCGAGGGCCATGCGACGGCTTACGGGGTGACGGCGCGGATCGACTATGACTGGGGCTATCCGGCGACGATCAACCATGAGGAGGAGGCGGAGTTCGCCGCCGAAGTGGCGCGCGAGGTGTCGGGGGCGGAGGCGGTGAACGCGCGATCGAACCGCGAAATGGGGTCGGAGGATTTCAGCTATATGCTGGAGGCGCGGCCGGGGGCCTATCTGTTCCTCGGCACCGGGCCGGGGGCGGGGTTGCACCACGCCGCCTATGATTTCAACGACGAGGCGGCGCCGGTCGGGGCCAGTTTCTTCGCCCGGCTGGTAGAGCGCGCGTTGCCGCTGGCGGGCTAGGGCTGCGGTGGCGTCGCGCCGGAAATTGTCGGGCAAGCCAGACTTGGCAGGTTAAGCGGCCTGTGCGAGACTGGGCGCTGCGGCGTCTCTGCGCTGTCTTGCATTTCAGGAGCATTTCCATGCGGTTGAAGGTATTCATTCATGTTGCGGCCATGGTCGTGGCTGGCCCGGCGCTGGCCGATCAATACATCGGGTTCCAATCGCCGACCGGCAATATCCAGTGCGGCATCTACAGCGGCAGCGGCGGCACCTCGGCACGGTGCGATCTGCGCCAGTTGACACCTACCTACCGCAAGGCCCCGGCGGGCTGCGAGTTCGACTGGGGCAACTCGTTCGAGGTGCAGGCCACCGGCAAGGGCTATCTGGCCTGTGTCAGCGATTCGATGGCCGATCCGTCGAACCAAGTACTGCGCTATGGCCAGGCGGTGTCACTGGGCGGCATTTCCTGCGTGTCGGCCAAGACCGGCATGACCTGCACCAATGCGGCGGGGCATGGGTTCAGCGTGGCGAAGGCCAAACAGAAGCTGTTCTGACGCTGCCGCGAATCGGGTTGGCGGTGGGGTGCGGCGGCCAATCCGCCTAATAGCGGCGGATCAACCTTTGGACACCATATCTTGCCCAGCCGCTACCTTTGGTGCCGGGCCGGGGCTGGCCGGAATTTGATCAAAATGCTAGGATGACGGGATCAGCAACAGTCCCGGAGCCCCGCATGACCGCCGCATTGCACCGCAACTCCCCCAGCCCTGCCGAGCTTTGGCAGATGGACCGTGACCACATCCTGCACCCCTGGGCCAACTTCGGGCCGTTCGAGAAAGAGGGCAGTCTGGTGATCTCGCGCGGCGAGGGGTGCTATCTGTGGGATGCCGAGGGGAACCGCTATTTCGACGCGGTGGGGGGCATGTGGTGTACCAACATCGGCCTTGGGCGCCGCGAGATGGCGCAGGCGATGGCCGATCAGGCCGAAAGGCTGGCGTTTTCCAACACCTTTGTCGACATGACCAACGACCCTTCGGCGCGGCTGGCGGCCAAGCTGGCGGCGCTGGCCCCCGGCGATCTGAACCGGGTGCATTTCACCACCGGCGGATCGACGGCGGTGGATACCGCGGCGCGGATGGTGGTCTATGTGCAGTCCTGTCTGGGCTTTCCCGAGAAAATCCAGCTGGTGGCGCGGGAAAACAGCTATCACGGCTCGACCTTCCTGTCGCAATCGGTGGGCAAGCGGCCCGGCGACCGGGTCGAGGAGTTCCGCTACAAGACCGACGGCATCCACCATCTGAGCGCACCGAACCCCTATCGCCGCCCCGAGGGGATGAGCGAGGCGGAGTTCTGCGACGCGCTGGTGGCGGAATTTGAAGACCTGATCGACCGGGTGGGCGCCGAGCGCATCGGCGGCTTTTTCGCCGAGCCGATTCAGGCCAGTGGCGGGGTGATCGTGCCGCCCGAGGGATACTTGCGGCGGATGTGGGAGCTGTGCCAACGGCACGGCATCCTGTTTGTCGCCGATGAGGTGGTGACCGCCTTTGGCCGACTCGGGCACTGGTTCGCGTCCGAGGCCGAATTCGGCGTGATCCCGGATATCATCACCTGCGCAAAAGGATTGACTTCGGGTTATATCCCACTGGGAGCAATGATCTTTTCGGATCGGTTGTGGGAGGTGATGGCGGCGAACGGCGAGCGCTGGTTCACCACCGGCTTCACCTATTCCGGCCATCCGGTCAGCTGTGCGACGGCGCTGAAGAACATCGAGATCATGGAGCGCGAGGATCTTCTGGGCAATGCCGCGACGGTGGGCGACTACTTCCTTGACCAGCTGACGGGGCTGGAGGCGCTGCCGCTGGTCGGCCAGGTGCGCGGACGGCGGCTGATGGTCTGCGTGGAAAACGTGGCCAACAAGGCGACCAAGGCGCCGCTGCCCGATGAGGTCAACGAATCAAAGCGCATCTCGAACCTGTGCGAGGAGATGGGGCTGATCGTGCGACCGATGGGGCATCTGAACGTGATGTCTCCGCCCTTGGTCATCACCACCGAAAACGTTGATTTCGTGGTGGAAACGCTGGGCAAGGCGATTGCCCGCGTGACTGACGAGCTGGTCCGTGAAGGCCACCGGATAGGGTAAGGCACGGGCCGGGCGGGGTTGACAGCGCCGCCCGGCCTGTGGCCCCTTGGGCGCACCCGGATCCGCGGCGTCTCCGGCCCCTTTGGCAACGACGACGCGACTGAAAATTCCCGAGAATCCCATGGCACTTGAAGATGCGAAGACCGAAGTGGACACTGCGTTCACCCGCAAAGGCCTGCGCGGCTATGCCTTTGAAAACGCCTTCGGCGGCGCCACCTCATTCCTGCGCCGGACCTATACCAAGGATCTGACCGGCGTTGATCTGGCGATCACCGGCGTGCCCTTTGACCAGGCGGTGACGCACCGCACCGGCACAAGGTTCGGCCCGCGTGCGATCCGCGAGGCGTCGGCCTTGCAGCCCTATGACCCGCCCTATGGCTGGCCCACCAACCCCTTGGAAGAGATGAGCATCATCGACTATGGCGATGTCGCCTTCGATTATGCCCATACGCCCAGTTTCCCCGGTCTGGTCACCGATCACATCCGCACCATTCTGGCGGCTGGCGCCGGCACGGTTACATTGGGCGGAGATCATTTCATCACCCTGCCGATCCTGCGCGCCTATGCCGAGAAGTTCGGCCCGATGTCGGTCATCCATTTCGACGCCCATTCCGACCTTTGGGAAGACGATGACATGGAGCGGATCGACCATGGGACGTTTTTCTACAAAGCGGTGAAAACCGGGCTGGTCGATCCGAAATCATCGGTGCAGATCGGTATCCGCACCCATTGCGACGACTATCTGGGGGTCGAATATATCGATGCGCGAACGGTGCATGAAAAGGGCACCGCCTATGCGGTGGCGCGGGCGAAAGAGATCGTCGGCAACCGCCCGACCTATGTCACCTTCGACATCGATTGCCTTGACCCTTCCGCCGCCCCCGGCACCGGCACCCCGGTCTGGGGCGGCTTGCAATCCTGGCAGGCGGCGGCCTGTTTGCGCGATCTGGCCGGCATCAACATGGTTGGCGGCGATATCGTCGAGGTCTCTCCGCCTTATGATACCTCCGGCGCCACCGCGATCGCGGGGGCGCATGTGGGTTATGAGCTGATCTGCCTTTACCATTGGGCCAGAACGCAGCGATGAAACGGGTGGCGCGGACCATGGGTCTGACGATTGCCTTCGGCATCATCGCGGCTTTGGCGCTGATGGCCTGGGTCCGTCTGGCGCCGGTCGATGCGGCGGCCCTGAACGCCAGCCCGTCGGTTTATGGCTGGGATCACGGCGGCCCCTGGGATGACGTCGTGGCCATGGAAGGCGGGGCTTCGTTGCGCCTTTCCACCGCCAAGGGCGCGCCTGCAGACCTGCTGGGGCGGCTGGACGCCATCGCTTTGGCCAGCCCGCGCACGCGGCGTCTTGCAGGCAATGTGGAAGAAGGCCGCGTCACCTGGGAAACCCGCAGCCTGATCTGGGGGTTCCCCGATTACACCACCGCCGAGGCCCGCGCCGATGGCCTTTACATCCACGCCCGCCTGCGCTTTGGTCGTGGTGACATGGGTGTCAACGCCGCCCGGCTGCAAAGCTGGCTGGAACAACTCTAACCCCTTCATCTTGGCTCAAGTACTCCGGGCGCGGCCATGGCTTGCGCCATGGGTTCTGGCAACCATGGTCGCGGGGCCAGCGCCCCGGCGCTTGCCGCCCCTTGACCGGGCGGGCGCAAAGCGCCAAACCGCGCCGATGGTTCCTTTGGACAAACTCGCCCAGATCACCCAACGATTCGAGTTTCTCGAAGCGCGGCTCAACGCAGGGGCCGCCCCGGCGGAAATCGCCGAAATCAGCCGCGAATACTCCGATCTGAAACCGGTGGCCGTTGAAATCGCCGCCTATCGCCAGTCGCTGACCGATCTTGGCGATGCCGAAGCGATGCTGGCCGACCAGGAGTTGCGGGCCCTGGCCGAGGATGAGATCCCGCGCCTGAAGGCGGCGATTCCGGCGATGGAAGACCGGCTGCGGCTGGCGTTGCTGCCCAAGGATGCCGCCGACGCGCGCCCGGCCATTCTGGAAATCCGCCCCGGCACCGGCGGCGATGAGGCCAGCCTGTTCGCCGCCGACCTTGCCCGGATGTATCAAAGATACGCCGAACGCCGGGGCTGGCGATTCGAGGTGATTGCCGAACAGGCCAGCGACCTTGGCGGCATCAAGGAATTCACCGCCCATATTCAGGGCGAGGGCGTCTATGCCCGGATGAAATACGAATCCGGCGTGCACCGGGTGCAGCGGGTGCCCGAAACCGAGGCGCAAGGCCGCATCCACACCTCGGCCGCCACCGTCGCCGTTCTGCCTGAGGCGCAGGAGGTGGATATTGCCATCCCCGCCGCCGATATCCGCATCGACACGATGCGATCTTCGGGCGCCGGCGGCCAGCATGTGAACACCACCGACTCGGCCGTGCGGATCACCCATATCCCCAGCGGAATCGTGGTGACGAGCAGCGAGAAATCGCAGCACCGCAACCGCGAGATTGCCATGCAGGTCTTGCGCGCCCGGCTTTATGAGGCCGAACGCGAGCGGCTGCATTCTGCCCGCGCCGCCGACCGCAAGGCGATGGTCGGATCGGGCGACCGATCGGAACGCATCCGCACCTACAATTTCCCGCAAGGAAGGATGACCGACCACCGCATCAACCTGACGCTTTATGCGCTGGCGCAGGTGATGGCGGGCGATCTGGATGAAACCATCGACGCGCTGATCTCGCATGATCAGGCCGCGAGGCTGGCCGAGATGGAAGCATGAGGGCGCAGGAAGCCCTGCGGGCCGCCATTCAGGCCTTGCGCGAGGCAGCGGTCGAGGATGCCCCGCGCGATGCGCGCATCCTTCTGGCCCATGCGATGGACCTGCCGGGCGACCGGCTGACCCTGCATCTGGCCGATGAGATGACCGAGGTGCAGGCCAGCACCTATGACGCTGCCATCGCCGCCCGCGCCGCCCGCCAGCCGGTGTCCCAGATTATCGGCCAGCGGCTGTTCTGGGGCCAGAGCTTTCGCGTCACCCGCGACACGCTGGACCCGCGCCCGGAAACCGAAACCCTGGTGGCCGAGGCAATTTCGCGCCCGATCCATCGCATGCTCGACCTTGGCACCGGCACCGGCGCGATCCTGCTGTCCTGCCTGAAGGCGATGCCGATGGCGACCGGCCTTGGCACCGATCTTTCGCCCGAGGCCCTTGCCGTGGCTGACGACAACGCCCAGCGCCTGGGCCTTTCCCGTCGCGCCCGGTTCCAGGCCGCCGACTGGTTTCAGGGCGTCACCGGCACATTCGATCTGATCGTGTCGAACCCGCCCTATATCGCCGCCGACGAGATGCCCGCCCTTGCCCCCGAGGTCCGCGACTGGGAGCCGCATCTGGCGCTGACCCCGGGTGGCGACGGGCTGGATGCCTATCGCCGCATCGCGCTTGGCGCACCCGCCCGGCTGATGCCCGGCGGGCGGCTGATGGTCGAGATCGGACCGACCCAAAGCGCCGCGGTGGTCCGGCTTTTCGCCGCGCAAGGGCTGGACGCCATCCGTATCCTGCCCGACCTCGATGGTCGCGACCGGGTGGTGACGGCGGTGAAGCCGGGGCCCGCCGACAGTTGCGGTTGTGCCTGACTGCGGCGGATTCCGTCTTTTTGCCGCAAATACTGCTTGTCACGGTCTGGACCTTGTGTTTATTGACCCCTGCGTCGACGGGGCCTGCCCCCGATCCCGCAAACTGCCAGTCCCTGCGCGTCTTTTTTCAGCTGCCCAATACGGGCGGCGGCAGCAGGCCAAAGCCATCAAAGGACAAGATGCGCTCTTCCAAGAAACGCTCGCGTTCCAGCCAGAACCGCCCGCGCCCCCTCGGCAACATCATCAACCGCGTCTTCGACAGCTCCGGCCCCGAAGGCAAGGTGCGTGGCACGCCGCAGCAGATCATCGAGAAATACCAGCAGCTTGCGCGCGATGCGCAGCTGTCGAACGACCGCGTGGCGGCCGAGAATTTCTTGCAGCACGCCGAGCATTACACAAGAATGCTGGCCGAGGCGCAGCGCGAAATGGCGGCTGAGCAAGAAGCCCGCCAAAGCCAGTACCAGCAGGGCGGCAACCCGCAGGGGGGCGGCCAGCAAGGCGGCAACCCGCAGGGCGGGGGCCAGAGCGGCAATGGTGGCCAGAACGGTGGCCAGAATGGCAACCGCGACTACCGCGACCGTGACCGCGACTATCGTGACCGCGACGACCGTCGCGACCGTGATTTCCGCGACCCTGGCGCCGAAGAGCAGCCTGCCGTCGAGGTGATCGACATCGACGGCACAGGGACTGGTCTGGTGGAAACGCCCGAAGCGCGCCGCCGCGACGATGCCGCACCGGACGACGCCCCCCGCCGCGACCGCGATGCCAATGCCAATCGTGAGCGGCGCGACCGCCGCGACCG
>JBATAV010000571.1:0-1960 GCA_049662025.1 Paracoccaceae bacterium
GGTGGCGGGCGAGTTCCCGGTGGGCGGGCAGGAGCATTTCTATCTGGAGGGCCAGATTGCGGCGGCCTTGCCGCTGGAAGACGGGATGCACGTCTATTCGTCGACTCAGCACCCGACGGAAGTGCAGCACAAGGTGGCGCATGCGCTGCATCTGCCGATGTCGGCGGTGCGGGTGGAGACCCGGCGGATGGGCGGCGGCTTTGGCGGCAAGGAATCTCAGGGCAATGCCCTGGCGATTGCCTGTGCGCTGGCCGCACGGGCGACCGGGCGGGCCTGCAAGATGCGCTATGACCGCGACGATGACATGGTCATCACCGGCAAGCGGCATGACCTGAAGATCCGCTATCGGGCCGGGTTCGATGCTGCGGGCCGCGTGCTGGGGCTGGAATTCGTGCATCTGTTCCGCTGCGGCTGGTCTTTGGATCTGTCGCCTCCGGTGGCGGACCGGGCGATGCTGCATGCCGACAACTGCTACTGGCTGCCGGCGGTGCGGATCGAGAGCCACCGGTTGCGCACCAATACCGCCAGTGCCACCGCCTATCGCGGCTTTGGCGGGCCGCAGGGGATGATCGGGATCGAGCGGGTGATGGATCACATCGCCTTTGCGCTGCGCGCCGAGCCTTTGGCGGTGCGCAAGGCCAACTTCTATCGCGGGGCGGAGGGGGCGGATGCCTCCGGCGGGAGTATTTCGAAAGGCGCAAATCCGCAGACCACGCCGTATCTGATGCCGGTGGAGGATTTCATCGGGCATGAGCTGGTGGCGGAGCTGGAGCGGACCTCGGGCTATGCGGCGCGGAAAGCGGAGATTGCGGCCTGGAATGCGGCCAGCCCGGTGCTGAAGCGCGGGATCGCGCTGACGCCGGTGAAGTTCGGGATTTCCTTCACGCTGACCTGGCTGAATCAGGCGGGGGCCTTGGTGCATGTCTATCAGGATGGCAGCATCCATCTGAACCATGGCGGCACCGAGATGGGGCAGGGGCTGAACCAGAAGGTGGCGCAGGTGGCGGCCTCGGTCTTCGGGGTGGAGGCGGGGGCGGTGACGATCACCGCGACCGATACCGGCAAGGTGCCGAATACCTCGGCCACGGCGGCGTCTTCGGGGTCTGACCTGAACGGGATGGCGGCGCAGGCGGCTTGCGAGACCATTCGCGACCGGATGGCGGCGTATCTGGGCGAAAAGCATCAGGTGGCGGCGGCGGCGGTGGTGTTCCGCGATGGCATGGTGCGGGTGGGCGGCGAGGCCTATCCGTTCGAGCGGGTGGCGGCCTGGGCCTATCAGGCGCGGATTTCGCTGTCGTCGACCGGGTTCTATTCCACCCCGAAGATCACCTGGGACCGGATCAAGGGCCAGGGGCGGCCGTTCCTGTATTTCGCCTATGGCGCGGCGGTGAGTGAGGTGGTGATCGACACGCTGACCGGCGAGAACCGGATTTTGCGGGCGGATTTGCTGCATGACACCGGCACCAGTCTGAACCCGGCCTTGGACATCGGCCAGATCGAGGGCGCCTATGTGCAGGGTGCGGGCTGGCTGACGACCGAAGAACTGGTCTGGGATGGCAAGGGGCGGCTGGCGACCCATGCGCCCAGCACCTACAAGATTCCGGCCTGTTCGGACCGCCCGGAGGTGTTCAACGTGGCCCTGTGGGGGCGGCAGAACCGCGAGGAGACGGTGGGCAAGTCGAAGGCGGTGGGCGAGCCGCCGTTCATGCTGGCGATCTCGGCCTTTCAGGCGCTGTCGGAGGCGGTGGCGGCTTGTGGAGACGGCCGGATTTACCCTGATCTGCGGGCCCCTGCGACGGCGGAAGCGGTGCTTGAGGCGGTGGAAAGGGTGCGCGGCGATGTTTGATCTGGACGCGCTTCGAGCGGCTTTGGCGGCGCAGGGCCGAGTTGCGCGCGTGGTGATCGCGGCGGTCGAGGGATCGTCCCCGCGCGAGGTGGGGGCGGCGATGCTGGTCTGGGA
>JBATAV010000572.1:0-1514 GCA_049662025.1 Paracoccaceae bacterium
GTGCGGCTGCCGGTCCAGCGCAGCGGCTGCGGGCCGTCGTCCATCGTCAGCACCAGATCGCCGGGGTGCAGCGTTTCCACCGGCACATCGCCATCCGGGGTGCGGATCAGGGTTCCGGCCACGAAACAGGGCACCGAATTGATGGTGACCAAACCGACATCGGTATTTCCCAGCCCGTCGGTGACGGTATAGGTGAAATGCAGGTTCTCGGCATCGCCATCGCCGAAAATGGTGATCGTGCCATCGGCATTCAGCCGCAATTGCTGGCCCGAGGGCAGGGTGATGATCTGCCCCGCCACCACGGCGACGCCGTTCAGATGGGTGATCAGCAGGGTGGCACCCGGCAGATGCACGTCATTGGCCAGCACATCCACGGTTTTGGCCCCGGTGGGGATCAGGGTTTGCGTATCGTCCAGCGCGACCAGTTGGGTCTGCACCGAATCTGCGGCGATCAGCACGTTGGAATCGTATTGCGCATCGCCGGTATCCGCGATGCCGATGCGGATCGAGTTCACCACGCCCGCGTTGACCGGAATGGTCAGCTTCAGCGTGACGGTAAAGCCGTCCATCTCGGTGTTGTAGCCATCCTTGGTGTTCGAGATGAACAGGTTCGGCTCGGTTCCGGGGTTGATGTTGTTGATCGCGGTGGTGCCGTTGCCGACGCTGACCGGCACATAGACACCATTGATCCAGACGCCCAGAAAGTCGTTGAAGCTGGAGTTGACGTATTCGGGGTATTCCTCGGACGAGAAGACGAAATTCATCGTCATCACATTGCCGGTGGGGATGAAATCGACGTCCATCCAGACCGCGTCATAGGTGCGGGTGCCGGCGACGGCGTTGAATTGCGCGTTGTTGTTCACGCCGGTCGTGTCGGTCGAGGTACCGGTAGACCGGTTGGGGTCGCCCGACGATTGGGTAAAGCTGGCCGCATTGCCGGTGGACAGGATGACCCCGGAGTTCGACGGCACAACGCCCGGAGACAGGTAGCCATTGGTGTAGATGGCCGACGAATTGGCCGGCCCGGTATAGCTGGCGCCGACCACGGTGGTGCCGTTGCCGAAGATGGTATTGGCCATCTGCAACGCTGTCGCGCTGGTGTTGTAGCCCAGTTCGGCGCCTGTCGCCATGCTTCCGCCCCGTCATGCCCGACGGTCGGTCAAACGCCACGTCTCCTCCCGTTTGCCGGGATGGTTGGTGCTTCCTGCTCGGTTGCGGGCACATTGGCCCGGCGTCTGCCCTGCCTCGGGGGCTTGTTATTGCCTTAACCTTTAGGGCGAACCGGAAGGAAAGTCATCCCCTTACGGCGCACAAGAGGGTGGCTTGGGGCGCTGGGGTGTCCCATGTGCCACATGATCCGGGCGCGGCGGGGCGTTGCGATGGCGCGGCGGCTTGCGTAGGACTGGCACAGCCGAAGATGGAGAATGCCGATGGCCGCCCCGCAAACTGCCGCCGCCCAGACCCCCGCCGCCCAAACCCCTGTTGACCCCGCCGCGCTGACCGCCGCGCTGATC
>JBATAV010000573.1:0-7167 GCA_049662025.1 Paracoccaceae bacterium
GGCCTTGGCGGCGCAGGGTTCGGCACGGCGGCCCCGGCGGGCGGCACGACCGACAGCCGATGATGCGACGGCAGGCCCTCGGGCGGCGGAGTCTCTGAGGCGGACACGTCATCCCCTGGAAATGGTCTGTTGCGGCCAGACCCTACACAGATTGCGCTGCCTTGGCCAGAGTCCCGGCGGCGCAACCTTGCGTGAACGCGCTTGTCCGCCGGGTGCGGGGGGTGGTAGACCGGGCGGGTCATGCGCCGCCGCTGATGGCCCCGCAGCACAGGAAACCGAATGACGGCCAGTTTCCCGACCCCGCAAAAGCCGTTGGGTGCCCGTTCCGGCAACCGCCCCGGACGCCGCCGCTTTGCCAGCCTGCGCTCCATCCTGGCGTTGATGCTGCGCGAGATGACGACGACCTTCGGCCGCACCCCCGGCGGTTACATCTGGGCGATCCTGGAGCCGGCGCTGGGCATCGGGGTTCTGACCTATGCGTTTTCCTTCGTCTTCCGCGAGCCGCCGATCGGCACCAATTTCCAGCTGTTCTACGCCACCGGCATGCTGCCCTTCCTGATGTTCACCATGATCACCAACCGGGTCGGCGCGGCCCTGGTGTTCTCGCGCCAGTTGCTGGTCTATCCGGCGGTGACGTTCCTTGACGCCATCATCGCGCGGTTCCTGGTCAACGCTCTGACGCAGGTTCTGGTGTTCTATGTGGTGATGACAGGCATCATGCTGATCTACGACACCCGCGCCATCCTGGATTTTTCGGCCATCGGGGCCAGCCTGGTGCTGACGGCGGTCTTCGGATTCGCGATGGGCACGCTGAACGCCTATCTCTTCATGCGGTTCAAGCTGTGGCATGTGGCCTGGTCGCTGATCTCGCGGCCCTTGTTCCTGCTTTCCGGCGTGATCTTCATGTATGACGCGCTGCCGGGCCAGTTGAAGACCTTTCTGTGGTACAACCCGTTGGTCCATATCGTGGGCGTCATGCGGCGGGGGTTCTACCCCAGCTATGTCGGTGACTATATATCGCCGCTCTATGTTGTGGGCGTGTCGCTGGCCCTGACGCTGATCGGGCTGCGGATGCTCAGCTGGCATGCGGCCATCCTGATCCACGAACCCTGATCTGCCACGCCGAAACCGCCTGACCGGGCGCGGTCAGGACCGGAACAGCGGGTGCGTAAAGACCTGCCGCAGGTAGTGCGACAGCTCCTGAACGGCGGCCTCATGCGCCTCGACCTTGGCGCCGACGCCGATGATGGCGTCGTCCTGTGCGGCGTTCTTGATCCTGGCAAGGGCGCCCAATGCGTCCAGATCAGCGACCAGAGCCTGAATCCGCAGGGCCAGGGCATCGGTCAGACTGCGCGAGTCGCTTTGGGCCTCGGCCAGAATTCCGGTGCGCAGCGCGGCATTGACGGTTTCGACAAAGGGCTTCATCGCCGCGAAAAGATCGCCCGCCTGTTCCCCTACCAACCGCTCGATCCGCGCTTCGATCCTGCCGCTGGTGTCGGCCTCGACACTGCGGACGGCTTTTTCCAACTGGTCCAGCACCTCGGCCCGCAGCGAGGCGGCGCCGTCTTCGACAAAGGGCTTCATCGCGGCGAAAAGATCGCCCGCCTGCCCGCTGACCAA
Source organism: Paracoccaceae bacterium (assembly GCA_049662025.1). Taxonomy (GTDB): domain Bacteria; phylum Pseudomonadota; class Alphaproteobacteria; order Rhodobacterales; family Rhodobacteraceae; genus Pseudogemmobacter. The sequence goes on from JBATAV010000573.1 coordinate 1,621, forward strand.
CCGCTCGATCCGCGCTTCGACCATGCCGCTGGTGTCGGCCTCGACACTGCGGACGGCTTTTTCCAATTGGTCGAGCACCTCGGCCCGCAGCGAAGCGGCGCCATCCTGAACAAAGGGTTTCATCGCGGCGAAAAGGTCGCCGGATTGCTCGCTGACCAGCCGGTCGATGCGGGCGTCGATCTGTGTGTCGATCCGGCCGACCGACGCCGCCCCGTCGATCAGCCGCAGCCGGGCCAGGCTGTCGCGGCTGGCGCCACGGGCAAAGACGTGGCCGTCGGGCACCGTGCCGCCACAGCGCCGGATCAGGTCGAATTCAAACGCGGTCTGGTCGGTGACGCTTTGCCCGGTCAGCCGCAGTGCCTCGCGCAGGATCGCGGCTTCCACCGCCGCAAGGGCGCCCAGCTTGCGGAAGTCGCCGGCCTTGCCCTTGCCCAGGCACAGGATGCCCAAGCCGTTGGAATGGCCGATGTTGAACGTCCGCCCCGGATGGGCGGCGGTGATCTCGTCCCACAGCTGCCAGACGCCGAAATCGTCGGTCTTCACCAGGGTGTCGTGGAACAGGATCACCCCATCACGCGCCATCTTCGGCAGCCAGCCCATGTAATCGGCGCGCACCGAGGCATAATCATGGGCGCCGTCGATGTGCAGAAGGTCGATCGTGCCATCTTCAAACCCCGCCACCGCATCGGAGAACAGCGACCGGACCGAGCGGGCCCGCGGATCGTTGCGCGCGGCCAACTCGGCGTGAAACTGGTGGTGAACACTTTCGGTAAAGGCGCCGGTGTGCTGATCGCCTTCCCAGCTGTCGACCGCGACCAGCTCTTGCACCGCGGCCACTCCGGCGGCGGCCTTTAGGAAGGCAAAGAAGCTGTCGCCACGATAGGACCCCAGCTCGACGATCCGGCGCGGCTTCAGGTCGGCCACCGCCCAGGCGGCAACGGGCGTCAGCCCCTGCCAGGCGATCTGGGTCGAGCGGTAGTCGGGAAAGAAGTCGATGACCGAGGGCGGGGGAAGGATCATCGCAGGGCTCCGGGCAACATCACTTGACGAACCGTTCCAGCGCGCGGTCGTAAAGGGCGAGGTCATCGGCGCAGTTCTTCTCGATCTCGGCACGGGCGCCATCGTCGACCGGCACCGCGTCGGTATTCCATTCGGCCCCTTCGCGCGAATTGATCAGTCTATCGGTCAGTTGCAACACCTTCGGGTGCTGCGGGTCAAAGCCCACCTTCTCGCAGAACCGCCGCACGGTCAGGGCAAAGTGTTCCTGGATGATCGCATGGGCCAGATCGTCCACGCCGATGCCTTCCAGAAACACCGACTGCGCGTTGGCGATGAAATAGAAGCGCGAGAAATGCACCACATCCATCCGGCCTTCCATGATCCATTGATGGCGGGGCACGTTCATGTCGCCGTGCAGCGCGATGTGGCGGTATTGCGAGATCACCCGGTCCACCGGATGGCGCAACGTGGTCAGCACCGGCACATCGGGGAACAGCGCCTTGTATTTCAGATAGTGGAAATGGCCGTGGATGATGTCGGTGCCTTGCCGAAAGCTTTCAGGATCGGCGACGATTTCCGGCGCCGGAGTGCGGGCGGTCACCAGATCGCGTTCGGTTCCGTAATCCTGATGGATGCGGTTGCCGTAGACCAGTTTCAGCGTTTCGATGAAATTCGTGCCGCCGGTCTTCGGGATGTGGATCGAGATGAGAGAGAGCATGTTCTTGTCTTGGTTCCTTGATGCTGGCGCGGCACAGGGGCGCGCGCACCGGTTATTCCAGCCAGTTTTCCACGAAGGATCGCGTGACTTGCGCGACCAGTGACATCTTCACGTGGATTTCGTCTTCTTCCCAGGTCGCGGCACGGGCCGAGTTCATCACCATCTCGTAGGACGGAAAGTAATCGACATGGTCAAAGCTGCTGCGGGCATCTTCGGCCACCACGCGCAGCAGCGATTTCGACAGGGTTGACGACATCACCACATCATCGGCGGTCACCGTGGCCTGCAACGGCACCGGCGAGACCGAGACGACGATCTTGGCCTGCGGCGCATGAGTCGAGATGGCGTGGATCAACTGGTGCATCTTGTCGCGCAGGAAGGCAAAGTTCGGCCGCATGTGGACAAAGCGGTTCTCGCCGCCTTCGGCCCTGACCCGCCGCGCCTCGCGCTGCAGGGCGCGGGAATGGGGCGAAGTGTTGAAGTAAAGCCCCGAGACGCGGTCGAACCAGGCCTCGACCAGACCCAGGGTGATGATCACGCAATCGGCCTCGGCCATGCGCAGGGTGGTCTTGCGGATCGCCTCGCGCACCAGCGCGTGCTGATCCAGTGGCAAAAGCTTCACCCCCGAGGTGGCGGGGTCGAAATATTCGTTCTCGCCGACTTCCAGATAGCGGCCTTCTTCGCTGTGAGCCGGGTTGAAGGTGCGCTCGACCTCGTCAAGCATCGAGGGGATGTTGAACTTGTTCATCGCGGCGCGGGGGTCGCGGTCGCTGACGTAGAATTCCGCCGGAATATTGGTGCCTTCGGTCAGGCAGGCGATGTTCTGCGCAGACAGCTCGCGTTCGATGTTGCGCGCGAAACAGGATCCGATGGCAAAGAACTTGTCGCTGCGCTTCAGGGCGAATTTCGGGGTGCTGTTGACGTAGAAGAAATCCTGCTTGAAGCGCTGCTGGGCGGCGTTCACGTCGGCTTCGGCACCAAGCCAGCGGTTGAAGCGGTTGATGCGGTAGTTCTGCGCCAGCGCCTCATAGGGGGTGATATGCGGCTCGGACGGCTGATCTTCGGTCTCAGTGGCGAAAAGCGACTGGAGGTCTGCGGGGTGGCTGGTCATCACTTCTGTCCCTCGTCGAGAAAGATCGCGTGGCGCAAGGCTGCGGGAAGATGGGCGAAGCTTTGCTCCCAGCTTTCCGGATGGTAGGTCGATGCTGCCGCAAGGCGGGCGTCCACCTCATTAACACGTGCCGCCGCGCGTGCAATCGCCTGCGCCAGCCCGTCCAGAGTGGGCTCTCCCGGCTCGAAGTTGGCCGAGATCGCCCGATACCAGTCGGCCGGGCGGCCTTTGGTGGTGTTGACCACGGTGACCACGCCGGAGCGCACCATCTCGAACGGCGGCACCGAGGGGTGGGGGGCATACATCAGGCTGATTCCCAGATCAAAGCCGGTCAGCGTCTTGCGATAGGCATCATAGCCCTGGTTCGGCAGGCAGGTGATGCGGGTGCCGTCCAGATCGAAGCTTTCACCCAGCCGCGGCGAGCCGAGCATGAAGAATTCCCACGGCTCTGCGTCAAATGCGCCCAGCCGTTTTGCCCGTGCCAGTGCCAACAGGGCGATCGACATCAGGTTGCGCTTGGCGTGGTCTTCCGGCCGGCCGTAAAAGGCCAGCCGTCGTGGGGTGCGGCCGGCCAGTTCGGCCCGGTCAGGCAGCGCGGCGGGCGGTAGGCCCTGCTCGAACACGCCCACCACGGCGTCATCGCGCACCAGCCCCTCGGCCCGGAAATGATCCAGCAATTTCTGAGAGTTGCAGATAAGGCGCGGGCGCGGGTCCTGCAGGAACACGCTCTCGGCCAGAAAGCGGTAGCTGTCGTTGGCATAGAAGATCCGCTCGTCTTCCTGGGCGAAGTAGTAATAGGCCGGATCGGCCAGAAACCGCGCCATCCGCGCCGCCACCAGGGCTGTGGTCCAGTTGTAGGCCACCAGCATGTCGCCGGGCGACAGCCGCACCGTGCGCGATACGCCAATGGCCTCGATCGGCCCCGCCGCCAGCACGCCATGCACCAGCGCATTGCCGGCAAAGCTTTGCATCAGCGCAGCCTGATCGCCCGGCGCCTTCAGCACCAGAACGCCGGTGCGGTAGCCGCGGCCCTGCAGGAAGGCCATGAACTGAAACAATGCAATATAGCCGCCGAAGATGACCGAGGCGTTCAGTTCTGGCAACAGCACCCAGACCCGCTTTTGCTGCGCCTCGTCCAGCCGCACGTTGATGTCGCGGCTGACATAACCCAGGAGGTGATAATCCGCCCAGGCATTGGCCGCGACATCCGCCTCTTGCGCGGCGCGGGCCTTGCCGGTCAGCCGCGACCGGCTGGCCGCCGCAGCGATCTGGCGCAATGCCCCCAGCTTGCCCTTGACGCCAGAACTGCGCCGGATCAGCAAGACCCCGATCCCGATCTTTTGACGCAGTTTCACTCGGGCATCGTCCTTGCTTGGCGGCCATTTGCGTCCGCTTGCGTCCGTCGATCGTCCGGAACCGAAGGCTCTGTGCCGCGCTGACCGAAATATGTCAATATTCGCAGGCGGTCGGCCTCGGTCGGTTCCAGTTTGGCCTGACCCCAGGACAACCGCCGCAGCGGCCATTCCAGCGCGCGCCAGAGGGCCGAATTTCCCAGATGCTCGGGCTTTTCGTCGATCTTGCCGAAGGGCAGGCGGTTCCACAGCTGCAGGGCCTTTTTCGCAGCCCGGTGCAATTCGGCCACCGCGCGGTTGCCCGAGGCGTTCAGTGCTGTGTCACCCAGGTCGCGGAAGGCGGCGAAGTCTTCGCGTGGCAGGTCCAGAAGCTCGGCCAGAAACCCGGTGCTATCAGCACGCAGGCGGCTGTAGTCCACTTTGCGGACCACCGGGAAATGTGCCCCGAAGGCGGCCTCGATCCCCACCAGATCATAGTAGCGCAGGGCCAGCCCGGCCAGCCGCGACGCCGGGTTTGTCATCCCTTCCGTCAGCCAGCCAGAGAACCCGGCATCCGTCCAGTTCCGCGCGTAATGCCAGTAATACCCGCTTTTCAGCCCTGCCACCGGGTCGCGACGGACATGCACGATCTCGGCCCCCGGAAACAGTATGGCCAGACGGCGGGCGATCTCGGCGATCTCGACCGCATCGGCGATCATCAGCCGCTCTTCGGACAAGAGCCGCGGCAACAGGCTGCCATCCGGGCGCGGTGCGGCCTGCGGGGCATGGGCCAGCCAGTCGTCGATGGCCGCCCGGGCGGCAGGGGCGTCAAATCGGCCCGGCGCGGCCATGGTCACGCTGTCGATGGCCCGGTGCAGGGCGACGCAGGTTTCATAGGGCACCTCGGGGGTCCACCAGGGCTTGCCCAGAAAGCACAGGCCGGGATGGCGGGCAAAGACCCTCTCTTGCAGCGAGGTCGTGCCGGTCTTCGGCGGGCCGATGTGGATGATCCATCTGGGGTTTGTCATGCGGGCGCGCTGTTTTTTGGTCTTTCGCAGATCCTGCCATTGCCGCGCGCTGAAGCCGCGTCCCCGACATGCCTCCGTTACAACCGCCAGGGCAGCAAGGTCAACCGGCGCCGCCGGCAAAGGCGGGCTGCCGCTTGTTGCTGCTAGACAAGGCCGAGAAGGGCCGAGAGGCGGAAGATGCGGCCCTGCAGGTTGCGCTGGTGATAGACGCCTGAGGCCCGCAGCAGGGCCGGACGCCGGATCGGCGTGGCGTCAAGGGCTGTCTGAAACTGCCGCAGGGTGCTCCGGTTCGCCTCGGTCAGCCGCAGGTTCGATGCCGCAAGCGCCGCCGTCGCCAGGCGCAGCCGGTCACCATAGGCC
>JBATAV010000574.1:0-3153 GCA_049662025.1 Paracoccaceae bacterium
GGTGAGGAAAAGCCGCCCCCGGCGCAGGTTGGGGCCGACTCAGCCCGCCCGGCGAGGCGTGACAGGGGCGCAGGCGATGCCGCGGCGCGGAAAATACCGCACACCGTTGCATACAATGCAGGAAATCCACGGCTTCGGCGCAAGGTTTTCCCGCCCCCATGCGTTGACCCCGGCAAGGGGGCAGAGTAAACGGGGCGATAAGTGCATGCGGCCCGCGATGGACCGCAGGCCCGCTGTTGCCAGCTGAAGGAGCCTCTTTTGGACACGCTTCTGCGAGAGTATCTGCCCATCCTCATTCTTCTTGCGATTGCGGCGGGGTTGGGCATCGTGCTGATCCTTGCCGCCGCCGTGCTTGCGGTGCGCAATCCCGACCCCGAAAAGGTGTCGGCCTATGAATGCGGGTTCAACGCCTTTGACGACGCGCGGATGAAATTCGACGTGCGGTTCTATCTGGTGGCGATCCTGTTCATCATCTTCGATCTGGAAGTGGCGTTCCTGTTTCCCTGGGCGGTGGCCTTCGGCGAGATCAGCATGACCGCGTTCTGGTCGATGATGGTGTTCCTGGCGGTGCTGACCGTGGGCTTTGCCTATGAATGGAAGAAGGGGGCGCTGGAATGGGTGTGATGCCAAATCCACTTCAGACTGGGGCCAACACGGCAGGCGGCGACGCCGAAGTCGCCACCCAGGCGCTGAACCGCGAGTTGCAGGACAAGGGGTTTTTGCTGACCTCGACCGAGGATATCATCAACTGGGCCCGCATCGGGTCTTTGCACTGGATGACCTTCGGTCTGGCCTGCTGCGCGGTCGAGATGATGCACACCGCGATGCCGCGTTACGACATGGAGCGGTTCGGCACAGCGCCCCGCGCCTCGCCCCGGCAATCTGACCTGATGATCGTGGCGGGCACGCTGACCAACAAGATGGCGCCGGCCCTGCGCAAGGTCTACGACCAGATGCCCGAGCCGCGCTATGTGATCTCGATGGGCTCCTGCGCCAATGGCGGCGGCTATTACCATTATTCCTACAGCGTGGTGCGGGGCTGTGACCGCGTGGTTCCGGTGGATGTCTACGTTCCCGGCTGCCCGCCCACCGCCGAGGCGCTGCTCTACGGTATTTTGCAATTGCAGCGGAAAATCCGCCGCACCGGCACTTTGGTGAGATGATGAGCGAAGCCCTGCTAGAACTGGCCGCCCTGATCGAGCTGAAGCGTGGCGACGCGGTGCTGGAAACCGCAGTCGCGCATGGCGAGTTGACGGTGACGGCGAACCTGGCGCATCTGCAAAGCCTGATGGAATTCCTGCGCGATGATGCGGCCTGCCGGTTCTCGACGCTGGTGGATATCACCGCCGTCGACCTGCCCGAACGGGTGGCGCGGTTCGATGTGGTCTACCACTTTCTGTCGATGTACCGAAACCACCGCATCCGCCTGAAAGTGGCGGTGCGCGAGGATGAGATGGTGCCCTCGATCGTCGAGACCTACCCGGCGGCCAACTGGTTCGAGCGCGAGGTGTTCGACATGTTCGGCATCCTGTTTTCCGGCCACCCCGACCTGCGGCGGTTGCTGACCGACTACGGCTTTCGCGGCCATCCCCTGCGCAAGGATTTCCCGACCACCGGCTATGTCGAGGTGCGCTATGACGAGGCGCTGAAGCGCGTCGTTTATGAGCCGGTGAAACTGGTGCAGGAATACCGGCAGTTCGATTTCATGTCTCCGTGGGAGGGGGCCGAATACATCCTTCCGGGTGATCAGAAGGCGGAGGCGAAGTGATGGCCCGCGACCGAATGGGAGCAAAATGATGGACGGCGACATCCGGCGCAACACTTATGATGATGGCTCGGTCGATCTGGAGACGTCCGAGCAGCGCATCCGCAATTTCAACATCAACTTCGGCCCGCAACACCCTGCCGCGCATGGTGTCTTGCGGCTGGTGCTGGAGCTGGACGGCGAGATTGTCGAACGCTGCGATCCGCATATCGGGCTTTTGCACCGTGGCACCGAAAAGCTGATGGAATCGCGGACCTATCTGCAGAACCTGCCCTATTTCGACCGCCTCGACTATGTGGCGCCGATGAACCAGGAACATGCCTGGTGTCTGGCGATCGAACGGCTGACCGGCACCGAGGTGCCGCGTCGGGGCAGCCTGATCCGGGTCCTGTATTCCGAGATCGGCCGCATCCTGAGCCACCTGCTGAACGTCACCACGCAGGCGATGGACGTGGGCGCGCTGACGCCGCCGCTCTGGGGCTTTGAAGAGCGCGAAAAGCTGATGGTGTTCTATGAGCGGGCCTGCGGCGCGCGGCTGCATGCGGCCTATTTCCGGCCCGGTGGCGTGCATCAGGACCTGACGCCGCAACTGTTGGACGATATCGACGCCTGGGCGGATCATTTCCCCAAGGTGCTGGATGATATCGACACGCTGCTGACCGAAAACCGCATCTTCAAGCAGCGCAATGCCGATATCGGGATCATCTCTGAGAAGGATATCCTCGACTGGGGCTATTCGGGCGTGATGGTGCGCGGATCGGGTCTGGCCTGGGATTTGCGCCGCGCGCAACCCTATGAATGCTATGACGAATTCGACTTCAAGATTCCGGTCGGCAAGAATGGCGACTGCTTTGATCGCTATCTGTGCCGGATGCAGGAAATGCGGGAATCGACCGGCATCGTCAAGCAGGCGCTGGCCAAGCTGCGTGTGCCCGACGGCCAAGGCGACGTGCTGGCGCGGGGCAAGATCACGCCACCGAAGCGGGGCGAGATGAAGACCTCGATGGAGGCTTTGATCCACCACTTCAAGCTTTACACCGAAGGCTTCCACGTTCCGGCGGGCGAAGTTTACGCCGCGGTCGAGGCGCCGAAGGGCGAGTTCGGGGTCTATCTGGTGGCCGATGGCACCAACATGCCCTACCGCGCCAAGATCCGCGCTCCGGGGTTCCTGCATCTGCAATCCATGGATTACGTCTGCAAGGGCCACCAGCTGGCCGACGTGGCCGCCATCATCGGCACCATGGATGTGGTGTTCGGGGAGATCGACCGGTGAGCTGGTCCAGAATTTACGAAATTGCGAGAGGCATTGCCGCACTTTCTGGTTTGGTAGCTTTTGTTGGGTTTGCTTATGGCTACAACAAAGATGTGTCTGTCCGTCAATCAAACGC
>JBATAV010000575.1:0-4918 GCA_049662025.1 Paracoccaceae bacterium
TGCGCAAAGCGGCCCAGCGCAGCAGGAGATGGTCGGCCAGCAGCCCCATGAAGGCGACCGCAAAGCCCAGAACCAGCCCCTTGCCGACATCGGAAGACGACAGCGCGCGCTGCATTTCCTGACCCAGATCCTGGGTGCCGATAAAGGCCGCGATGATCACCATGAACAGCGAGAACATGATCGACTGGTTCGCCCCCACCAGCATCACCGGCACCGCCAGCGGCAGCTTGACGTGCCACATCAGCTGCGCACTGCCCGCCCCCGACATCTTGGCCGCCTCGACGATCTCGGGCGGGACGCTGCGGATGCCCTCGATGGTGTAGCGGATGATCGGGACGGTGGCGAAGACCACCACAGCGGCGATGACGGCGACGTCGTTGACACCAAACAGCATGATCACCGGGATCAGGTAGATGAAGCTGGGGAAGGTCTGGAATGTGTCGCAGATCAGCAGCACCCGCCGCGACCGTTGCGGGTTCGAGGCGCCAAACAGGCCCAGGGGCACGCCGATGATCAGCGCCAGCACCACCGAGACGGCAACCATGTAGACGGTGATCATCGCCCGATCCCACCAGCCCGACAGCGCGATGGGCAGCGCGAAGGCGACGCAGACCAGCGCGGAACGCAAGCCCCCGACCCACCAGCCAACGCCCGCCAGAAACGCCAGAACCGCTGTGAAGGGCAACCACAGAAAGCCGTCGCGCAGCGGGATCAGCACCCAGGTGATCAGAAACCAGCGCAGCCAGTCAGTCACCGGGGAAATCCAGCCGACCAGGTCATTCACCGCCGCATCGACCGGCCCCGCCAGGCTAAGCGCCTGATTGCGCGGCACTTCGATGAAATAGGGGTGCAGCCCGGCCAGCAGGACCCCCACCACGACCAGCCCGACCCAGATCAGCAACAACGGGTGCCGCGCCGCCCAGGATGCGCCCTCGGCGTGGTGCACCGGCTGGCGATGCGCCCAGGCCTTGGACAGCCGGTCGAGCATGATGGCCAGAAGCACGATGGTGATGCCGATTTCCACCGACAGGCCGATCTTCAACGCCTGCAGCAGTTGCAACAGCTTTTGCCCCAGACCCGGCATGCCGATGAACGAGGCCAGCACCACCATCGCCAGGCTTTGCATGATCACCTGGTTGACGCCGATCAGAATCTCGGTCCGCGCGGCGGGGATGCGCACGCGGGTCATCAGCTGCCAGCGGGTGGTGCCGCTCATCTTGCCGCTTTCGATGATCTCGGGCGAGACTTGTCGCAGGCCCAGCAGGGTCATGCGGATCATCGGCGGGACGGAAAAGATGATGGTGACGATGGCCCCCGCCTTCGGCCCGACGCCGATGAACACCACGACCGGGATCATGTAGGCGAAATGCGGCAGCGATTGCGCGATGTTCAAGACCGGGTTCAGGATCCGCTCGGCCCAGCGAAAGCGCCAGGCCAGGGTGCCAAGCGCCAGTCCCAGTGCCACCGAAAACGGCGCGGCGACGACGATCACCGACAGCGTCTCCATCGCCCATTTCCACTGGCCCATGACGGCGATCCAGACGAAGGTGCCGCCCGACAGCGCCGCCAGCCGCCAGCCGCCAAGGGCCTGGCCCACCATGGCGGCAGTGGCGGCGATCACCACCCAGGGGATCGGCCCGAGGCGCGGCCAGCGCGATTTGCCGTAAAGCAGGTTGGCGGTGACATCGAGGCAGAATTCCACCCCGCCCGAAAACGCGCGGGTCACCGTCATCAGCCCCAGATCCTCGCGGGCAAAGGTGAAGGCGGCGTTGATCCATCTGGCGAAGGGCACCACCAGCGCCTCGGGCAGCCGCATCAGCGCCTCGGGCAGGACGTTGCGGCCCAGGGTCAGCACCAGCGCCAGCGCCAGAATTGCCAGCGCGATGCGGTGGCGGGTGCTGGCGGGTGATGGCGCAGGCGTGGTCATTCCGGTTGCCCCAGAAGCAGGTCCACCGCCTGCGCCCGGTCGATCAGGCCCAGCACCGCGCCGGTATCATCGGCGACCGGCACCTGACTGCGGCTGTCGGCAAGCAGTTGGCGGGCCAGATTGTGCAGGGTGGCGCTGGCTGCAACGGTCGGGCCTTCGGTGCTGCGGCCATTGGTCGGCGTGGCCAGCGCGCCGGCCCGGATCACCCGCGCGCGGTCGATGTTGAAGGTGAACTTGGCGACATAGTCGGTGGCCGGGGCCAACACGATGCGTTCGGGCGTGTCGCATTGTTCGATCGCGCCATCCTTCATGATGGCGATGCGGTCGGCCAACCGCAGCGCCTCGTCGAAGTCATGGGTGATGAAGACGATGGTCTTGGCCACCATCGCCTTCAGCCGCAGGAATTCGTCCTGCATCTCGCGCCGGATCAGCGGATCGAGTGCGGAGAAGGGTTCGTCCAGAAACCAGATGTCGGGCTCCACCGCCAGGCTGCGCGCAATGCCCACCCGCTGCTGCTGGCCGCCCGACAATTCGCGCGGGAAATAGCCCTCGCGGCCCTTCAGGCCGACCAGCGTCAGCATCTCGGTCGCCCGGGCGATGCGCGAGGCGCGGTCCTGGCCGCGCATCTCCAGCGGGAAGGCGACGTTTTCCAGCGCGGTGCGGTGCGGCAACAGGCCGAAGCTTTGGAACACCATGCCCATCTTGCGGCGGCGCAATTCGATCAGCTGGGCCTCGGACATCGCGCCAATGTCGCGGCCTTCGACCATCACCGCCCCGCTGGTCACGTCGATCAGCCGCGCGAGGCAGCGCACGAGGGTGGATTTGCCGGACCCCGACAGGCCCATCACCACCAGCATCTCGCCGCGCCGGATCGACAGCGACACATCGCGGACGGCGGCGATATGGCCACCTGCGCGCAGTTCGTCGAGCGTGGTTTCGGGCGTCAGCCGGGGGGCAATGCGGTCGACATGCTTGCCGAAAACCTTCCAGACGTTGTGGCAGGAAATGACGGTATCGGGGTCGGTCAAACCAGGCTCCTGATAAGACGCCCACCCGGACCGGCCGGGTGGGGTGTTGCAAGGGACGTCAGGCGAGGAAAGGACGGATCACTCGATCCAGGGCTTCCAGACCGCCTCGTTCGCGGCCAGCCAGGTGGTGGCGGCGTCTTCCGGCTCCATCCCGTCGACATCGACCAGCTTGGCCATCTCGGCGATCTGGGCGTTGGTGAAGCTGACCTTTTGCAGCGTGGCATAGGCCTTGGGCCATTTGTCCTTCATCCCGTCCCAGGCGGCGATCTTCAGATAGCCGTTGGCCGGGTTGCCGCAGTCATAGGTCATGTCCGGGTTGGGACCCTTGGCCGGATCGGTGTCGCAGCCATCTTCCCATGGCGGGAAGTTGACGAATTCGCCCGGCCAGACGGCCTCGGCAAAGTTCGGGGTCCAGTTGAAGACGACGATCGGGGTCTTGTCCTTTTCGGCGGCGGCAATCTCGGCCCAGAGGGCGGCGGCCGACCCGGCGTTGACCACGACGAAGTTGAGGCTCAGCGCGTCGACCTTTTCCTGGTCATGCTTCAGCCAGTCGACCGGGCCGCCGAGGAAGCGGCCCTTGTCGCCGGTTTCGGGTGTGGCGAATTTCGCCGCGCAATCGTTCAGCGCCTTCCAGTCGGGCAGGCCGGGGCAGGCCTCCTTGGTCCAGAGCGGATACCACCAGTCTTCGCGCGTCACCGCGTTATGGGTGCCGGCGTCATGGATGCCGCCCTTTTCGACGGCCGCGCGGAACGAGGCACCAAAGGCACCTTCCCAGACTTCCATCTCCAGCGAGACATCGCCCAGCCGCACCGCCTCGTAGACCGCCTGGCTGTCGGTCGAGACATATTCGACCGAATCGCCTTCGGACTGGAAGATCTGGCCGACCACGTTGCTCATCACGATCTGGCTGGACCAGTTGTGGATCGGAATCATGATCGGATCGGCGGAATCTTCGGCAAATACGCCCCCGGCGCACAGGGCAAGGCCTGCGGCAGTGGCGAGCATGAGTGACTTTCTCTGCATTGATTGGGTCCCTGTTGCGGCGTGTGCCTCTGGGCGGCATGGCCTGGTTGCGGAAAGTCGGATGCTTTCCTGCAAGGAACGTTATTGAACGGATGTGAACACGTCAGACCCTGATGATGAACGGTCTGGAGAAAGTTGTTACAACATGTTAACAAGCAGGTCTTGCTGCCAGCCGTGGGAAGGCGCCTGATGCCCCCGAGTTCGGCCCATATCGTTGTCATCGAAGACGATCCGGTTACCCGGATGGCCCTGTCGGGCTATCTGGAATCCTTTGGGTACCGCGTGACGGAATGCGCCGGGGCAGAGGCTGCCGAACGGGTGCTGGCGCAGGAAAACCCCGATCTGTTGATCGTCGACATCAACCTTGCCGGCAAGGACGGGCTGGAGATCACCCGCGAACAGCGCGCGCGGTCGGAAATCGGCATCATCCTGTTGTCGGGGCGCACCGATGACGTCGACCGCATCGTCGGGCTGGAACTGGGCGCCGACGACTATGTCTGCAAGCCGTTCAACCGGCGCGAGTTGCTGGCGCGGGTGAAGAACCTGCTGCGGCGCACGGCGGCGATGCGGCAGCTGACACGGCGGGTGGTGCATTTCGCGGGCTTCACCTTCGACACCGCCGCGCGGCATGTCTCGGGGGCCGATGGCCGGACCATCCAGCTGACGCGGGGCGAGTATGAGCTGTTGCGGGCCTTTGTCCTCAACCCCGGCATCGTGATGGACCGCGACCGCCTGCTGGCCACCATCACCCACCGCCAAAGCGGCACCGGCAGCCGCACGGTGGATGTGATGGTGAAACGGCTGCGCGCGAAACTGGGCGATGACCCCAAGGCGCCGCGCATTCTTGGCACCTCGCACGGCGAAGGCTATGTCTTCACTGCGCCGCTGGCATGAGCCGGTCTTCCTGCGAACGCAGGACAGCCACCGCCCGCACCAACTC
>JBATAV010000576.1:0-1606 GCA_049662025.1 Paracoccaceae bacterium
TGGCGGCCAAGCCTGACTGTCGTAGATACCGCGTTCAGGGATGCCACCCAGCACTCGGAACCCATGCCAGTGGGCGTCAAACAGCATCTCATGGGTCTGAAACAGGTAGGCCCGGGCCAGAAAGACCCGGCTGTGTGACAGCTTGACATGCGCCACTTGCAGCTTGGTGCGCTCGCCGCCCGGCACGGCAACGTCCTTACTCCATTCGAACTGGAACGCCTCCCCTGGGTGAAAGGTCAGAGCCACGAAAGTCCCGCGTCCTGCGGTCTGGCTCTCCACTTGCCGATCCGCCCGCCAGTTCCGGGCAAACGCTGCAACATGGCCATAAGAGGCAGTGAATCCCAACGTTACCAGATCAGCATGCAACTGCTTCACCGTCCGCCGCTCCTTGCGCGACTTGCCCGCCTCCGTCTTCAACCAGCCGGAAAGCTTTTCGGCAAGCCGATCAAGTTTGCTCACGCGTTCCGGCGTCGTGAATGTCGGCTCCACTGTGCCCGCATTCAGATACTTCGTGATGGTATTGCGCGATAGCCCGGTTCACCGCCCGATCTCGCAGATCGACAGTCTCTCGCAAGGACATGTGTCTGACGATGTTCAAAAAACCCATGTGGATCACTCCGCTGCCCCCCGATGCGCAAAGCGCTGGGGGAAAGGTTCACCTGGCTCAAATCTCAGTGGAGACCATCCGCTAACCCGGCTCATTTCCGCGTGGAAATCAACTGCCAATGAAAGCCTATCGGCCCTTCACCCAAGGCGTTGGCCGCAATGGCGGCTGCGGCAGCAGAGGTCTGGAAATACGGCGACCCGCAGAACCACGACCTGAAACAGGCCGTTGCCGCCCACCACGGCTGCACCCCCGCCCATGTCGCCATCGGCCCCGGCATCGACGGCCTACTCGGACTGATCTGCCGCCTGACCCTTGCGCCCGGCGTCCCCGTCGTTACCAGCCTCGGCGCCTACCCGACCTTCGCTTTCCATGTCGCCGGTCATGGTGGCACCCTGACCCGCGTGCCATACCGCGAGACGCAGGAGGACCCCGAGGCATTGCTGGACACCGCCCGCGCAGCGAAGGCCCACCTCGCCAACCCCGGCAACCCGATGGGCAGCCATCACGCCGCCGCAGGGATCGAGGTTCTGGTGGCCAACCTTCCCGAGGATACCCTTCTCATCCTGAACGAGGCCTACGCCGACCTCGCCCCCGACGGGTCATTACCGGCCATTGCCCCCAATCACCCGCAGGGGATCCGCTTTCGCACCTTTTCCAACGGCTACGTCATGGCCGGCGTGTGGATCGGCCATGCCATTGCCGAACCCGCACTGACACAGGCCTTCGACTAGGTGCGCGATCATTTCGGGATGGGGCGGATCAGCCAGATGCCCGATGTGGCGCCTTTGGGCCGCTGCATCCGGGTCAGCATCGGGCCGGAGGCGGCGCTGGATGTTGTGGCAGAGGTTCTTCCCGCGGCCCTGAATGCGGCCCTGAATGCGGCAGGGAAGGTGGCTGGCTGATCACTCGGCCGCAAGATCCGGTTTGGCCGGACCAAGCGTCGGCGCAGTGCCCATCGGCGGCTCGGCAGCGCCAAGGCGCAAGGGGGGCATGGCGGAA
>JBATAV010000577.1:0-1860 GCA_049662025.1 Paracoccaceae bacterium
GCGGCTGGATGTGGTCGAGGCCGAGGCCGAGGCGCTGGCCTGTGCGAAGATCAACGCCGACGACCCGCGGGCGCGGTTCCACTGGGCTGATGCCACCTCATTCCGGCCCGAGAATCTGGCGGAAACCGTGGTGATGAATCCGCCCTTCCACACCGGCCGCGCGGCCGAGCCTGCCTTGGGTGCGGCCTTCATCGCCGCCGCCAAGGCCATGATGGCCCCCGATGGCGTGCTGTGGCTGGTGGCGAACCGGCACCTGCCCTATGATGCGCCGCTGGCCGAGGCCTTTCTTGAAGTTGAAACCGTCGGCGGCGATAGCGCCTTTCGCGTGATCCGCGCCGCCAAGCCGCGCCGGACGCGGCGCTGAAACCCGGGAGACCCTCATGTCGCTTTCCGTATCCGGCAAGACCGCCATTGTCACCGGCGCCGCCAATGGTCTTGGTCTGGCGATTGCCCGGCACCTGTTGAACAAGGGCGCAAAGGTGATGTTCGCCGATGTGGACGAGGCCAAGCTGGAGGCCGAACTGGGCGAAAGCGCGCGCGTCGAGGGGCCGTTGCGGATGTTCGCGGGCGACCTGACGCAAAAGCTGACCATCGCCAACCTTTTATCGGCCACCGTCGATGCCTTTGACCGGGTGGATATTCTGGTCAACGCCAGCCGCCGCTTTGCGCCGTCTGATCCGTTGAACCCCGAGGCGGATTCGGTCGAAATGCTGTGGCAGCAGAATGCGATGACGACGCTGCGGCTAAGCCAGATGACCGCCAAACGGATGCTGCAGGCCGCCGAAAAGGCCGGGGTGGAGCCGGGGTCGGCGATCGGGGCCATCGTCAACATCTCGTCGCTGGCGGCGACGCGGGCACAGGCGGGGCTGTTGGGCTATTCCATCGCCTCGGCGGCGGTCGAGCAGATCACCCGCGGGTTGGCGCTGGAACTGGCGCCAAAGGGCATCAGGGTGAATGCGGTGTCGTTCGGATCGGTGATGAGTGCCAGCCTGCACTGCGCGCTGAAGGAAAACCCCGACTGGCGCGAGCTGATCGAGGCGGGCACCCCGATGGGCCGCATCGCCGGGCCGGACGAACTGGCCGAGACGGTGCAATACCTGGCCTCGGACGCCTCGCGCTTTGTCACCGGGCAGATCATCCGGGTCGATGGCGGGCGCGGGTTGATGGACGGCGTGGCGGCGCCGGCGTTCTAGGCGCTATTCGGGATATTGCGCCCGGCATTGGGCGGAGACGGTTTCCGCGGCGTGCAGCAGCGCTTTGCGCTTGGCTTTCAACTGGGTCAGCTTGCGGGCTTCTTCATCGAGGTCGATGGCCTTGGGCCGGGTGACGGTCTGCTCATAGTGGTCCGGGCACATCTGCACCGGTGGCGGCGGCGGGGCGGGGTGGCCCGGTACCGGCGGCGGAGGCGGCGGCATGCGGCAGGGCGAGAAGGTGCGGTAGCGGATCACCTTTTCTTCCAGCGCATAGCCTCGGTTCAGGTTGGCCTCGGTTTCGGCAATCAGCGACTCGACGGTGCGCAGATCGCGGGTGCCGGCGGCGATGCATTGTTCCTGCGGGGTGCCGCAGGCGGCCAGAAGCGCAAGGCTGAGGGGCAGAAGGCGTTTCATCAAGGTGACTCGCAAGGGGGCCTTGGGGCGAGTCTAGCGCCCTTTGCGGGGGGTGCCAAACGCTGCGTTGGAATGCGCATGCAGCGGTGATAGGCAGGGCCCGCAAGGAACGGAGGCGCGAATGGGCGAGGATTTCGAGGGCCGCAAGGCCGAGGCATCGGCGTGGTTTCGGGCCTTGCGCGACCGGATCGTGGCGGCGTTCGAGGATCTGGAGGCGCGGGCCGCGCCGCGGAGCAGCCCGCCTGCCCGGTTC
>JBATAV010000578.1:0-3514 GCA_049662025.1 Paracoccaceae bacterium
TGGCCCTTTGCACAGGCTGGCGATAGACTAAGCCCTAAACCGGACGCTGTCTTGCGCGAAAGGGGGACGGAATGTCGGGGCTATTGATCGGCTTGCCCATCGCGGCCTTGACCCTTGCCGTAGCAGGGCTTTTGGCCTTGCGCTGGCTGGACGGGCGCCATGACCGCAGGGTCTGGGCCGCGCTGAGGGCACAACAACCCGAAGCACCTGCCCTTTTCGACCCCGCGATGGTTGCAGCCCTGCCCGAACCTGCCCGCCGCTATTTCGCCTTTGCCATCGCCCCTGGCACGCCCTTGCTGACCCTGGCCGAGATCGAAATGGGCGGCACCATTGCGCTTGGCACAAACGACCAGCCAAACGCGGGCCGGATGGTTGCGCGGCAGATCCTGGCCGGGCCGCGCGGTTTTGTCTGGATCATGCACAGCGGCACCATTGGCGGATCGGACGGGTTCTCTGCCACCGGGTCCTGGACACGGTTCCGCCTGCTGGGCCTTTTGCCGGTGGCCCGGCTTGCCTTCACCGCCGATCACCGCCGTTCGGCCTTTGGCCGCGCCGTGGCCGAAGCCTTGTTCTGGACGCCTGCCGCCCTGTTACCCGGCCCCGGCATTGCGTGGGAGGCGGCAGGCCCCGACACCGCCCGCGTCACCGTCACCCAAGGCGATCTCAGCCAAATTGTTCAGATCACGCTGCGCGCGGATGGGGCGCTGGTGTCGCTGGTGATGCCGCGCTGGTCGAACGCCAACCTGGCCAAGCGCTGGCAAGAGCAGCCCTTTGGCGCCACTTTCGGCGCCAACCGCGAGTGGCACGGCTACTGCCTGCCATCCGAGGTCAACGCCGGCAATTTCTTCGGCACGCCCGAGTATTTCGCCTTTTACAAGGCCCGTGTGACCCGCATCAGGTTTCCGCAATGAAAAAGGCGGGGCCACGCGGACCCCGCCTTTCCCGCAGCCATGCCCGCCTTACAGCGCGACGCGCCGTCCGGCTTCGCGCTGTGCCGACAGTTCCTCGGCCACCAGAAACGCCAGTTCCAGCGACTGGCTGGCGTTCAGGCGGGGGTCGCAGGCGGTGTGATAGCGGTCGGCCAGGCTTTCGTCCGAAACCGCGCGCAGGCCGCCGGTGCATTCGGTCACGTCCTTGCCGGTCATCTCGAAATGCACGCCGCCGGGGATGGTGCCTTCGGCCTTGTGGATGGCAAAGAACTCGCGCACTTCGCGCAGCACGCTGTCAAACGGCCGGGTCTTGTAACCGCTGGTCGATTTGATGGTGTTGCCGTGCATCGGGTCGCAGGACCAGACCACCTTTGCGCCTTCGTCCTGCACCGTCTTGATCAGCCGTGGCAGGTGGTCACCCACCTTGCCCGCCCCAAAGCGCGCGATCAGCGTCAGACGCCCGGCCTCGTTTTCCGGGTTCAGCTTGGCCATCAGCACCTTCAGGTCTTCGGCAGTGGTCGAAGGCCCGCATTTCAGGCCGATCGGGTTCAACACCCCGCGCGCGAATTCGACATGCGCGCCATCGGGCTGACGGGTGCGATCGCCGATCCAGATCATATGGCCCGAGCCAGCCACCGGCTGCCCGGTGATGGAGTCGATCCGGCACAAGGCCTCTTCGTATTCCAGCAGCAGCGCCTCGTGGCTGGTGTAGAAATCCACACGGGCCAGCTCATTCGCGGTCTCAGAGGTGACGCCCGCCGCGTTCATGAAATCCAGCGCATCCGAGATGCGGTTGGACAGTTCGCGGTAGCGTTCGGCCTTGTCATGCTCGGCAAAGCCCAGCGTCCAGGAGTGGACGCGGTGGATATCGGCAAAGCCGCCGGTCGAGAACGCGCGCAACAGGTTCAGGCTGGCGGCGGCCTGGGTATAGGCCTGCAGCATGCGCTGCGGATCGGGGCGGCGTGCCTCGACCGTGGCATCGAATCCGTTGATGATGTCGCCGCGATAGCTGGGGTATTCGACACCATTGATCATCTCGGTCGGCGCCGAGCGCGGCTTGGCGAACTGCCCCGCCATGCGGCCGACCTTGATCACCGGCACCTTGGCGCCATAGGTCAAGACCACCGCCATCTGCAGCATCACCCGGAAGGTATCGCGGATGTTGTCTGCAGAAAACTCGGCGAAAGATTCCGCGCAATCGCCGCCCTGCAGC
Organism: Paracoccaceae bacterium; assembly: GCA_049662025.1. Classification (GTDB taxonomy): domain Bacteria; phylum Pseudomonadota; class Alphaproteobacteria; order Rhodobacterales; family Rhodobacteraceae; genus Pseudogemmobacter. The sequence continues at coordinate 2,143 of JBATAV010000578.1, forward strand.
AGGAACGCCTTGCCCTCGGCCGCCAGCGCCAGCTGCTTTTTCAACCGACGCGCCTCGCCGGCAAAAACCAGCGGCGGATACTTGGCCAGCTGCGCCTCGGCGGCGGTCAGCGCGGCGGCATCGGGGTAATCGGGCATCTGCACCCGCGGCTTTGCGCGCCAATCCGATTTCGTCCAGCCCTTGGTCATGGCAGGTCTTCCCTGGTCATTTGCGGTATCGCGATGCCTATACGCCGCCTCGCCGCCATTGCAAAGGCGAAAGGCGCCCGAAATGGCGAGAAGCAGCCCTTGCAGTGGCCCGGGATTTCAGGTTCCATGGCCTGCAAACGACGTGAACAGGTCGCAGATATGCCCACCCCGCCGCGCAAGGCCACTCAATCGGTGAAAGACCGTCCGCCCCGGCGGTTCGTTTTCCTGTTGCTCGACAATTTCACGATGCTGGCCTTTGCTAGCGCGATCGAGCCCTTGCGGATTGCCAACCGGGTTGCCGGCACGCCGATCTACTCCTGGGCCTTGGCGGGCGAGAACGGGCGCGAGGCGGTCTGTTCGAACGGTGCCTCGTTCCGGCTGGACATGGGGCTGGAAGATATCGACCGCGACGACATCCTCTTGGTCTGCGGCGGCATCGACGTGCAGAAATCGACCACCAAGGCGGTGCTGAACTGGCTGCGGCGCGAGGCGCGGCGCGGGGTGACGATGGGCGGGCTTTGCACCGGCGCCTATGCGCTGGCCAAGGCCGGGTTGCTGGACGGCAAGAAGGCCACCATCCACTGGGAAAACCAGGACGGGTTCCTGGAGGAATTCGAAGATGTGAAGCTGACCAAATCGGTCTTCGTGATGGATGGCAACCGCTGGTCCACCGCGGGCGGCACCTCGTCTTTGGACCTGATATTGAAGGTGGTGGCGGCGGATCATGGCGAGGATCTGGCCAACACGGTCGCCGACCAGCTGATCTATTCCACGATCCGAACCGATCAGGACACCCAGCGGTTGTCGATCCCGACCCGGATCGGGGTGCGGCACCCCAAGCTGAGCCAGGTGATCCAGATGATGGAAGGCAACATCGAAGACCCGATGTCGCCTGCCGATCTGGCCGAAGAGGTGGGGATGTCGACCCGCCAGCTGGAGCGGCTGTTCCGGCGCTATCTGAACCGCAGCCCGAAACGGTACTATATGGAACTGCGGCTGCAAAAGGCGCGTAATCTGTTGATGCAGACGGATATGAGCGTGATCAACGTGGCGCTGGCCTGCGGCTTTGCCTCGCCCAGCCACTTCTCGAAATGCTACCGGTCGCATTACAACACCACCCCCTATCGCGAGAGGGGCACCCAGGGGATGCCCGGGGGCGTGCCGATCCGGCTGTCGATCTGAGG
>JBATAV010000579.1:0-1867 GCA_049662025.1 Paracoccaceae bacterium
GCACATCCACCGCCGCCAGCGCCGCGCGCCAGGCGGCCTCGCCCGACAGCTTGTCGGCCGCAATGGTCTTGCCGGTGCCGCGCCAGACGCCCAGACCACGGTCGAATTTCTCCAGCGCGATGCGGAGCGATTTTTCCGCCTCGCGCTGCATTTCGGGGTCGATGGTGGCACGGATGGTCAGGCCGCCGTTGTAGAATTCCTCCTCGCCAAAGTTCTTCGACAACTGGCGGGCGATTTCCTCGGTGAAATAGCTGCGCGGCGGCAGGCTGTCGCGGTAGCTGGGATAATCCCCGGCCATCACCGTCTTCAACGGCAGCGCCTTTTCCGACTGATAGACGGCCTCGTCGATATAGCCGTTCTGCCACATCTCGCGCAGCACATAGTTGCGCCGCTCCACCGCGCGGTCATATTCCTGCACCGGCCGCAGCCCCTTGCCCGGCGATTTCGGCAGCGCCGCCAGATAGGCCGCCTCGCCGGGCGTCAGCTGATCCAGCGTCTTGTTGAAATAGGTCTGCGCCGCCGCCGCCACGCCGAAGCTGCGGAAGCCGAGGTCGATCTGGTTCAGATACAACTCCAGAATCCGGTCCTTCGACAGCACCGATTCCAGCCGTGTCGCCAGAATGATCTCCTTGATCTTGCGCTCGATCCCCTTTGTGCCCTCGCGCTCGCCCGACAGAAGGAAGTTCTTCATCACCTGCTGGGTGATGGTCGAGGCGCCCCGCACATCCTTGCCGCGCGTCTTCACCGCTTCGACGAAGGCCGCGATCATGCCGCCGGCATCATAGCCCGCATGGGTGTAGAAATTCTTGTCCTCGGCGCTGATGAAGGCATCCTTGACCAGATCGGGAATATCCTCCGCCGGCACAAACAACCGCCGCTCGCGGGCGAATTCGTCCAGGATGTTGCCCTCGCCCGAATAGATCCGGCTGATCGTCGGCGGGGCGTATTGCGCCAGGCTCTCATGGCTCGGCAGGTCGCGCGAATACATGTAGAAGATCGCGCCAATGGTCAGGGCCCCGAAAACGGCGCCCAGCGTCAATGCCGTAAAGATGGCCCCGAAGACCGAGCCGATGAATCGCAGCACGCGCACCCCCTGCTTTCGCGCTTCCTCTATAGCAGACGTCGGGCGGCGTCAAAACCTTGGGCGCCTGACTTGCCAAGACCTCCCGATCGCCGCCTACTCCTTGCCGACCGCCCGGATCGCCGCATCCTCGTCGGCCCAGGCCCCAAGGCCTGCCACCAGCGCCGCCGCCATCTTGCCCCGCCACTCCGCGTCGCCCAACCGCTTCAGATCGCGCGACGACGACAGGAACCCCACTTCCAACAGCGCGGACGGAATGTCGGGCGATTTCAGCACCGAAAACCCCGCCTTCTGCTGCGGATGGCGGTGCATCTTCAGCTTGGCCGCCTTGATCGCCGCCTCCAGCGCGGTCGCCAGCCGGTCCACCCGCGGCGCGGTGTCAGTCCGCGCCATGTCCATCAGCACCGTCACCACCAGATCATCCTGTGCGCTCAGGTCCAGGCCCGCCAGCAGATCGTCGCGGTCATGCCGCTCGGCCAGCGTCTGGGCTGCCTCATCCGTCGCCTCGTCCGAGAGCGTGTAGATCGTCGCCCCCTGTGCCTCCCCTTCCGCCAGCGCATCGGCATGCAGCGACAGGAACACCGTCGCCCCCGCCGCCCGAGCGATGGAAATCCGCGCCTCCAGCGGCACGAAAACATCATCGTCGCGCGTCATCACCACCGTGAACCGCCCGTCGCGCAGCAACGCCTCTTTCAACGCGCGCGCAAAGACCAGCATCAGCCCGGCCTCGGTCTGGCCGTCGCGCTCGGCTCCGGGGTCGATGCCACCATGGCCGGGGTCCAGCAC
>JBATAV010000580.1:0-1705 GCA_049662025.1 Paracoccaceae bacterium
CGCAAAGCCCGCGCGCAAGAAGGCCGACAACCGCGCCAGCGCACCACCCTGCCCGGCCAGCGCGAGCTCCGTGGCCCGGCACAACCGGTCCGAGGCCAGCCGGTACGCCTCGGCCAGAACCTCGTCCATGCCCGAGAAGTTGTAACTGATGTGACCCAGCGCCAGACCGGCCTCGGCGGCAACCTTGCGGGCGGTCAGCCGGGCATGCCCGTCGCGCGCCAGAACCCGCAGCGCCGCTGCCACGATCTGGTCGCGTTTTGTCCCGCACCGCGCGTCATCGGACATGGTCGCCCCTTCATCTGGTGGGTCGCTTTCCGCCACACTCCCACCCCTTGCGGTTTTCGGCAATCCCCGGCCCAGCCGCAGTGCAGCATTGAAAAACCGTTCGCGAATCGGCATGATAGGACTAGAAAAATGACCGTGGCGGAGGGGAACCCCGACCCGGCGATGAGGCAGATGATGATGAAATCTCTCGTGCTGGCGGCTGTTTCCGCCCTGGCGCTTCCCCTTTTCAGTGGCACGGCACAGGCCGGTGCGATCGAGACCGCCTGTCTGCGATCCGGGCGCGAGGCGGCAAGTCGAACGCTGTGCGGCTGTATCCAGCGGGTCGCCGACATGACGCTGAAAGGCGCCGACCAGCGCCGCGCCGCCAAGTTCTTCCGCGACCCCGATCTGGCGCATCAGGTCTGGATCTCGCAAAAGCCGGCCGATGACGCCTTCTGGACCCGCTACAAGGAATTCGGCGCCATGGCCGAGACCTACTGCGCGGGCTGAGGCCGGATCTGATCCTGCGGATGCCTCCGGCGGGCGTGTTTTTTCCAAGATGAAGCCGGCAAGTGCTGTCGTGTGACGTGCTTGCAGGAGAGGTCACCAGTTGTCCCGGAACGGCTGGGACTTGGCGTGTTTGCCGGGATCGGCCGGCCAATGCCGGTATCGGCGCGTGCGGCGGTGGCAAACTTGCCGTGGCGGTGCTGGGCAGAGCGCGAGGTCTGGCGTTCTTGCGGACAGAACTTCGCCGCGCCATGGCTTGCCTCCAGACGTTTCGCGGAAGACCCTGCGAGCGGCCCGCCGGAACATACCCAGGGCGATTTCGACGTCGGGTGCCGGGGTCGGCGCCGTTTTGCTGCCGTCTTCCGCGCAACGGCGATCGAGTGAGCATGACCGAAATCTCCCTTGGTAGCCCGCGATCACGGCGCGGACGGCTGCGCGGCTTGCGCGGGCAGCAATCTTGACAACGGAGCCACTGGCGAAACGCTGCAGGCCGAGGCTCGCAATCGCAAGCGGCCGACCTTCGGCGAGACATCGTGAAACCGGTTTGCCGATCACTTGAACTTATAACAAGATCAATACTTTGCCATTGAAAATGGCGTGTAGCCGGGTGGTCCGGAACGCGCCACCACCAGCCGTTTTCTTTCAAACAGACACCCAGCCGGAACGTGGCACCCCGATCGCCGCAAGCCATTTCGGAATGAATTGCGGTGCGTCCGTGCTTCATCTTGGCAAAAATATCCCGGGGGGAAGCGCGAATGCCCGCATTCGTGCCTTGGGGGGCTGGCCCCCCATCAGCCCGGGCCGGATACGGGCGCGCCCTCTTCAGAAAAAGACTTGCGCCGGCAGGCGCGCAATTGCTTCACCGCCCTCAACCCCAGCGAAACGCCGACAGATAGTCGGGCGCGGTGGCCAGGTCGGCCGCAAGGTCGGGGGC
>JBATAV010000581.1:0-7522 GCA_049662025.1 Paracoccaceae bacterium
GATTTCCGCCGCTGGCCGCTGTTCGACAAGACCCCCCGCATCGCCAGCCATTCCGACGTCGGCGTGATCGAGCTGATGCCGACCTCCGATGGCGAAACCTACGGTTTCAAATACGTCAACGGCCACCCCGCCAACATGAAGCAGGGCTTGCAGACCGTCACCGCCTTCGGCCTTCTGGCCGATGTGGCCACCGGCTACCCGGTCCTCCTGTCGGAAATGACCATCCTCACCGCGCTGCGCACCGCCGCCACCTCGGCGATGGCCGCCAAATGGCTGGCCCCGAAAACCGAAGTCATGGCCGTAATCGGCAATGGCGCCCAGTCCGAATTCCAGGCGCTGGCCTTCAAGGAGGTCTGCGGCATCCGGGAGGTCCGGCTTTACGACATCGACCCCGCCGCTACCGCCAAATGCGCCCGCAACCTCGCAGGGCGCGGGCTGACCGTCACCCAATGCCGCACCGCCGAAGAGGCCATTCAAGGGGCCGGCATCATCACCACCGTCACCGCCGACAAGCAATATGCCACCATCCTGACCGACAACATGGTCGGCGCCGGGGTCCATCTGAACGCCATCGGCGGCGATTGCCCCGGCAAGACCGAACTCCACCGCGACATTCTTTTGCGGTCGTCGATCTTCGTCGAATACCCCGACCAGACCCGGGTCGAGGGCGAAATCCAGCAACTGCCGTCCGACCACCCGGTCACCGAACTCTGGCAGGTGATCACCGGCGCCGTGCCGGGCCGCACCTCACCCGCGCAAGTCACCCTTTTCGACAGCGTCGGCTTCGCCATCGAGGATTTCTCAGCCCTGCGCTACATCCGCTCCAAACTGGCCGAGACCGGGCTTTACACCGACCTCGACATGATCGCCGACCCCGACGATCCGCGCGACCTGTTCGGCATGATCCTGCGCGCGGGCTAAGGGCCCTGCGCGGAAGACGTAGGGAAGACGTACGGAAGACGCAAAAAAGATCGTCACGTCAGTGCAATCGGAACTCCTTGACCACATTGCGCCAATCGCCCGGGCCGATCAGCTTGCGATGCGTGAATCGCACCGAATGCAGCGGCCCGTCGATATTGCCCTGCCAGAATTCGATGAAGCCGAACAGCTCCGGATAATCCGGCGCCAGATCCATGTGCTGCCAGACGAAAGTATTGAGAACATTGCGATAATCCGGCATCCGATAGAAAATCTCTGCCGTCGTCAGCCCGTATCCTTTCAGCATCAACTCGGTGTCGCTCCGCCCCATGGGGTCACCCTCCTTTTGCCTCCCCCCAGAATAGCATGCCAAAGATGAAAACTTTTTCAACGTTTTCAATCTGTTGGCAATCTCCCCCGGTGGCTGCCAAACCCCCTCCCGCCCTGCCATTGCACCCCATGCGCGGTATGGTGTAACTTGCCGCCAACCAGATATTGGGCCCTTGGGGCCAGGCAAGGCGGACCGTGACCGACACCCCCGAAGATACTGAAATCGCAGGCGAAAAGCCAGAGCGTCCGGCCTATCACGGCCCCCAGGTCGACATCACCCAAGAGATGAAGACCGCCTATCTCGACTACGCGATGAGCGTGATCGTCAGCCGCGCCATCCCCGACCTGCGCGACGGTCTGAAGCCGGTTCACCGGCGGATTCTTTTCGCGATGCAGGAATCCGGCAACACTGCCGACAAACCCTACCGCAAATCCGCCAGGCCCGTCGGCGACACCATGGGTAAATATCACCCTCATGGCGATTCCGCGATCTACGACGCCTTGGTTCGGATGGCGCAGCCTTTCTCCATGTCATTGAAATTGCTGGATGGCCAGGGCAACTTCGGCTCGATGGATGGCGATACCGCCGCCGCCATGCGCTACACCGAAGTCCGCATGGACAAGCCCGCCGCCTTCCTTCTGGCCGATATCGACAAGGATACCGTCGATTTTCAGGACAACTATGACGGCAAGGACCGCGAACCCACCGTCCTGCCCGCCCGTTTCCCCAACATGCTGGTCAACGGCGCCGAGGGCATCGCCGTCGGCATGGCCACCCGTATCCCGCCCCATAACCTGGGCGAGGTGATCGACGGCACTCTGGCGATGATCGAAAACCCGGATATCTCGATGGAATCCCTCATGGAATTCATCCCGGCCCCCGATTTCCCAACCGGCGCCACCATCCTTGGCCGCGCTGGCGCCCGCAAGGCGTACCTTGAAGGCCGCGGCTCTGTGATCATCCGCTCCAAGACCCATCTCGAGGAAGTCCGCAAGGACCGCTGGGCCATCGTCATCGACGAGGTGCCCTATCAGGTCAACAAGGCCCGGATGATCGAAACCATCGCCGATCTGGTCCGCGAAAAGCGCATCGAAGGCATCTCGGGCGTGGCTGACGAATCCGACCGGATCGGCGTGCGTGTGGTGATCGAGTTGAAGCGCGACGCCACTGCTGATGTCGTGCTGAACCAGCTTTTCCGCTTTACCCCGATGCAGGTCTCGTTCGGCTGCAACATGCTTGCGCTGAATGGCGGCCGCCCCGAGCAGCTGACCCTGCGCGATTTCCTCAGCCATTTCATAACTTTCCGCGAAGAAGTTGTGGCTCGCCGCACCGCGTTCGAACTCCGCAAGGCGCGCGAGCGCAGCCATATTCTTTGCGGCCTCGCCGTGGCCGTTTCCAATGTGGACGAAGTGGTGAAAACCATTCGCGCCAGCGCCGATGCCGCCGAAGCCCGCGACAAGTTGATGACCCGGCGCTGGCCCGCGCATGACATCGCGCCCTTCATCCGGCTGATCGACGACCCCAGCCACACCATCAACGAAGATGGCACCTACAACCTTTCCGAAGCCCAGGCCCGCGCCATTCTGGACCTGCGCCTGCAACGCCTGACCCAGTTGGGCGTCAAGGAAGTGACCGACGAGTTGGAAGAATTGGCCGGCAAGATCAAGGATTTCCTTGAAATCCTTGGCTCGCGCGACCGGATCATGGCGATCATTTCTGACGAGCTGCGCGAGGTTCGCGCGCTTTTCGCCATCCCCCGCCGCACCGAGATCGTCGACTGGTCCGGCGACATGGAAGACGAAGACCTGATCGAGCGCGAGGATATGGTGGTGACCATCACCTCTGGCGGCTACATCAAGCGCACACCCTTGGCCGAGTTCCGCAGTCAGAACCGTGGCGGCAAGGGTCTGGCCAGCATGGCGACCAAGGAAGACGATGTTGTCACCACGCTTTTCGTCGCAAATACGCATACTTGGCTGCTGTTCTTCACAACCGGCGGCATGGTCTACAAGATGAAGACCTGGCGCCTGCCGCTGGCGGGCCGCACCGCCAAGGGCAAGGCCATGGTCAATATCCTGCCGATCGAGACCGGCGTTTCGATCGCTGCCCTGATGCCGGTGGATGTACCCGAGGAAGACTGGGACAGCCTGCAGATCGTCTTTGCCACCAGCGATGGCGACGTGCGCCAGAACGACCTGTCGGATTTCACCAACGTCATGCGCAATGGCAAGATCGCGATGAAACTGCCCGAGGGCGTCTTTCTGGTGAACGCCGCCATTGCCGACGAGAATGACGACGTGATGCTGATCACCCATCTGGGCCGGGCGATCCGCTTCCCCACCACCGATATCCGTGTGTTCAAATCACGCGGGTCGACCGGTGTGCGCGGCGTCCGCCTCGGCGCCGGAGACCGCGTTGTCAGCATGTCGATCATCCGCCATTTCGAGGCCGAGGCTGACGAGCGCGCCGCCTACCTGAAACAGCGCCGCCTGATGGCCGGCGTGACCGAGGATGAGGCCGACGACGAAGAAGAAACCGTTGCCGCCGGCCAACTTAGCCCCGAACGCTATGCCCAGATGTCCGCCGCCGAAGATCTGATCCTGACCATCACGGCGGGCGGTTCCGGCAAGCTTTCGTCCAGCCACGACTACCCCGTGCGCGGGCGCGGCGGCATGGGCGTCAAGGCCATCTCGCCCGGCCCACGTGGCGGCCGCATCGTCGCCTCCTTCCCGGTCGATCTGAGCGATCAGATCATGCTGGCGACCTCCACCGGTCAGTCGATCCGGGTGCCGGTCGATCAGATCAGCTTCCGCTCGCGGTCTGCCGGTGGGGTGAAGGTGTTCAACGTAGCGGCTGAGGAAGAAGTGGTGTCGGTCGCCCGCGTGGCAGAACAGGGCGATGACGAGGCTTGAGTCCCGCCTCGCTGCCCTTGCGGCGGCGGGGGAAACCGCGACCTATGGGGCGCTTGCCCGCGATCTGGGGCTGAGGATCGGCGAGTTGACGGCGGCGATAGAGGCGCTGATGGAAGAGGACGCCCGCAAAGGGTGCCCGTTGCGGGCGGCAGTTTGCGAGGGGCGGTTTTCGGGCGGGATGCCCGCCAAAGGCTTCTTCGACAAGGTGGCAGAGTTGGGGATTGATGCCTCTGACCCCGCCGCCTTTGTGGCTGCACAGCGTGCGGCCTTGTTTGCCGCCGCCCGCCCGGCTACATCCGCCGAATGACAGAGCCCCTTCACATCATCGGCGGCGGCATGGCCGGATCCGAGGCCGCTTGGGCCGCCGCGAACATGGGCGTGCCGGTGGTGATCCACGAGATGCGCCCGCAGGTCGGCACCTTTGCCCATCGGACCGGCGATTTTGCCGAAATGGTCTGCTCCAACTCGTTCCGCTCGGATGATGACGAACGCAACGCCGTCGGCCTGTTGCATTGGGAAATGCGCGCAGGCCGCGGGCTGATCATGGAAATGGCCACGCAGCATCGGCTGCCCGCAGGTGGCGCGCTGGCTGTAGACCGTGATCCCTTTGCCGCCGCCGTCACCGCGCGTCTGAAAGCGCATCCGCTGATTTCCTGCCAATATGAAGAGGTTGGTAGCCTTCCTTCAACTGGCCATTGGATTATTGCGACCGGCCCGCTGACTTCCGAAAGCCTTGCCCGGTCGATCCGTGCCGCCACCGGGGCCGAGGCGCTGGCCTTTTTCGACGCCATCGCCCCCATCGTCTATGCCGAAAGCGTCGACATGTCGGTGGCCTGGATGCAGTCGCGCTACGACAAGGGCGAGACGGTCGAGGAACAGACCGCCTACGTGAATTGCCCGATGGACCGCAGGCAGTATGAGGCCTTTATCGACGCGCTCCTCGCCGCCGAGAAGACCACGTTCCACGAAGGTGAGACCGCCGGCTATTTCGACGGCTGCCTGCCGATCGAGGTCATGGCCGAACGCGGGCGCGAGACCCTGCGCTTTGGCCCGATGAAGCCGGTCGGCCTGACCAACCCGCATGACCCGCAAAAGCCCTATGCCGTGGTGCAGCTGCGCCGGGACAACAAGCTGGGCACGCTTTACAACATCGTCGGCTTCCAGACCAAGATGAAATACGGCGCGCAAACCACTGTTTTCAAACTGATTCCCGGACTTGAAAATGCCAGCTTTGCGCGCCTTGGCGGCATCCATCGCAACACTTTCATCAATTCACCCACGCTCCTGGATGATCAGATGCGGCTGCGGTCGCGCCCCAACATCCGCTTTGCCGGCCAGATCACCGGGGTCGAAGGCTATGTCGAATCCGCCGCCATGGGGCTTTTGGCCGGGCGGATGGCGGCCGCGGAAATCCTGGGGTGCAGCTTGCCGCCGCCGCCGCCCGAAACCGCCACCGGCGCGCTGATCACCCATATCACCGGCGGGGCCGAGGCAAAGACGTTCCAGCCGATGAACGTGAACTTCGGCCTGTTCCCCCCGATCGACGCCAAGGGTGGTCGCAGGGGACGCAAGGACCGCTACAAGGCCTATACCGACCGCGCAAAACAGGCGTTCACGGAATGGCTTTCGTAACCCGCTTTGCGCCCTCGCCGACCGGGCCCCTGCATCTGGGTCACGCCTATTCCGCGATGCTGGCGCATGACATGGCCCGCGCCAATGGCGGCAGCTTTCTGCTGCGGATCGAGGATATCGATCCAGCGCGCAGCCGTCCCGAATGGGAAGCGCAACTGATCGACGATCTGCACTGGCTGGGGATCCAATGGGACGCCGCCCCGATGCGGCAATCTGGGCGGCTTGCCGCCTATCAGCTGGCCCTTGATGATCTGTGGCAGCGTGACCTGCTCTATCCCTGCACCTGCAGCCGACGCGACATTGATCAGGCACTTGCGGCGCCTCAGGAAGGCGTGCCGTTGGCCGAGGGACCGGATGGTCCGATCTATCCGGGAACCTGCGTTGGCAGGCATTGCGGCGGGCTGCCCTGCTCGATGTTGCCACGACCAATGGATCGCCACCTGCGTCTGGCTATCGGGATTGCCGCGATGAACTGCGACCACAATATCTTGCAGCCTGGCAGGGGGGATTGGGGGCTTTGGTTCGCGGAAACCGGCCCCGGCCATGCAGGGTCTTTGTTCACCGGGCAGGAAGATTATCCCGTCCGCATCGGTGATATCGTCTTGGCCCGCAGGGATTTTGGCACGTCCTATCACCTGTCGGTGGTCGTGGATGATGCGGCACAGGACATTACCCATGTGATCCGCGGCGAAGACCTGTTCGAGGCCACCCGAATTCACATCCTGTTGCAGCGCTTGCTGGGCCTGCCGACGCCGATCTATCACCATCACGCCTTGATCCGCGACGACACCGGCAAGCGGTTGGCCAAACGCGACGATGCGCGCGCATTGGCGAAATACCGTGCCGAAGGGGCGACGCCCGAGGACATTAGGCGGATGGTGGGCCTAAATCCATCGGCTGGGTGAGGATGACGTCCTCGCCGTCCTTCAGGGCCGTGTAAAAACATGATCGGCGGTTGGTGTGACAGGCCGGGCCGGTCTGATCCACCAGCGCCAGCAGGCAATCGCGGTCGCAGTCCAGCCGCAGCTCGATCAGACGCTGCACATGACCCGAGGTTTCGCCCTTGATCCAGAGGGCAGCGCGCGAGCGGCTCCAATAGGTCACCCGTCCGGTCGCAATCGTCTGTGCCACGCTGGCGGCGTTCATCCAGGCCAGCATCAGCACCTCGCCCGTGGCATGGTCTTGCGCGATGCAGGGGATCAGGCCTGCGGCATCGAATTTCAGGCTGGCCGGGTCGAAGGGCATGGCGGTTCTCCTTGGCGGGGCGGCCTTGCGCGATTACATAGGGGCGCGGAGGACATGTGATGAGCGACGCGGACCTGGTCAAGCTTTATTCCGGGCGCATATTGGCGCTGGCGGCGGATATTCCGCATCTGGGCCGGCTGCCCGGGGCGCAAGGCTCGGCGCGGCGGCGGTCGCCCTTGTGCGGGTCGACGGTCACGGCGGACGTGGTGTTGCGGGGGGGCCGGGTGGCGGAGTTTGCGCAGGACGTGAAGGCTTGCGCCTTGGGGCAGGCCTCGGCTTCGGTGCTGGGGGCGGCGGCGATCGGGCGCAGCCGGGTTGAGCTGGAGGCCGCGAGGGATTCGCTGCGGGCAATGCTGAAGGACGGCGGGCCGGTGCCTGCGGCGCCTTTCGGAGGCTATGAGGTGCTGCTGCCGGCGCGCGAGTACAAGAATCGCCATGCCTCGATTCTGCTGGCACTGGAGGCGGTCTGCGAGGCGTTTGAGGC
>JBATAV010000582.1:0-2369 GCA_049662025.1 Paracoccaceae bacterium
GCCATGGCCAGTGCGGAGGTGCCGACCGGTTCGCCATTGGCGGGGTCGCGGATCTCCAGCACCTGACCGGCTTTGGCGGCAACCCAGGCGCCGCCGATGAACAGCTTGCGATCCATCCTAGCGGTCCTTCAACCGGGCCCAGAGCGCGGCATAATTGGCGTCGTTTCGGATGGACGCGGCTTCCTTGTCAGTGGTGTTGGGGCTGACCATGACATGCGGGGTGATGCCGCGCCCGACCAGAATCTCGGCGGTGCGGGCGACGATGGCATGGGCAATGGCGATGGTGACAGAGGTGGACGAGGCACCGACCGGCGCGTCCAGCCCGTCGATCTTGAGGTTCGCGTCGGCCTTGGGCGCGTGGGTGTCGATCACCACATCGGCCACCTCATAAAGCCGCTTGCCCGAGGAATGCCGCGACGGCGTGGCCGAGGAATGCGGGATCGAGGTGACGGCGATCACCTTCAGCCCGCGGGCGCGGAATTCCAGCGCCATGTCCAGGATCACTGCGTTGATGCCGGAATGCGAGAACAGGATCAGGCTGTCGCCCGGCACGATCTGATGCGACGACAAGATCGCCTTGCCGTAGCCTTCCTGCGCATGGATGAAGCGGTATTGCCGCGCGCCCATGTCGCCCCAGACGCGATGGAACGAGATCATCGTGCTTTCCACGATGGGCCGGAAGCCGACGATGGTGCCGGTGCGCGGAAAGCTTTCCAGTGCCGGGAATGAGCCGTGGCCGGTGCCGAAGGTGAACACCAGCTTGCCCGCACCGATGGAATCGGCAGCGACCTGGGCCGCCGCCTCGATATTGGCGCCTTCACTGGTGCGCACGATGTTCAGCCGGTCGGCCAGGGTGCCGAAGTAGCGGTCGATGATGTCGGTCATTGGTCTTTTCCTTTGTCAGGCGAATTCTGCAAGGCCGCGCAGGGCCAGATCGAACATCCGGTCCTCGGCCTGGTCCATGTCGGCGTCGCCGATCTTTTCCTGGCTGAAGGCATCGACGGTGGCGACGCAGAGCGTGCTGGCCCGCGCGCCAAGGATGCGGGCGGCGGTCAGCAGGGCCGAGGTCTCCATGTCGGTGCCGATCAGGCCCATGCGCTGGATGTCATCTTTCAGCGACTGGATCAGCGACCGCGATCCGGACGAGATGCCGAACATCTCGGTATAAAAGCCGTCATAGGTGCCGAAGATTCCGGCATGCCAGGTGCCGCCGCTGGCCTTCAGCGCGGCGCGCAGGGCCAGGTTCAACTGGAAATCGGCGATCGCCGGGAAACCCAGCGGCGCGTAGCTGTTCGAGGTGCCCTCGGCCCGCAAGGCGCCGTCGGCCAGCACGAAATCGCCCAGTTTCGCCGGAGGCACGGCCATCGCGGTGCCGATGCGCAGGAAGGTACGGACGCCAAGGGCAAACAACTCGTGCAGCACGATGGTGGCGATGGGGGCGCCCATGCCGAAGGCGGAAACGGTGATGCGCTTGCCGTTCTGGCTGCCGGTGATGGTCTTGAGCCCGCGATTTTCCGGGATGTGATGCACATCGGTCATCTTGGCGGCAATACGGTCGACCCTGGCCGGATCGCCGACCAGGATCGCCGCGCGGCCCACTTGCTGGCGGCTGGCACCGATGTACCAAGCTTTTTCGGTTGTCTGATCGGTCACTTGCCGTCTCCGTTCATTGTGGCGATGCGGGCGGCAAGCAGGTGATGCGCCGCGCGGTGGCCGGATTGCACGATGCTGGCAGGATCGGTCTGGCCAAGCACAAGGGCGGCCAGAACGCCGCCCGCGAAACTGTCGCCCGCGCCGGTCGGATCGACCACGACAAGGGCGGCGGCCTTGACCGTCAGGCTGCCTGCGGGCGTGGTGATGGTGGCCCCTTCGGCGGCGGCGGTGGCGATGACGATCTGACCCTGACGCCCTGCCTTCACGCGGGCTGCGGCGACAAACCCCGCTTCGGCCTTGCTGTGGCAGATCACGTCGGCCCTGGCGGCCAATGCACAGGCAAGATCTGGCGGGACGGCGCGGGGGTCTTCCTTGACCACCCACATCAGCCGTTGGTTGTCGCCAAGGGCGGCCAGCGCCGCGCGGGTGGCACCCTCGGGGCCGATGGTGATGCACAGCCATTCGGCACGGCGCAGCACTTCGGTCTGATCTGCGTTCAGCGACACCGCATCCGGCACGCCCGGATCGAACAGGCAGACGCAGCCGCCATCCGGGTCATAGGTCATGATCGCGACCGGGGTTGCCGCCGCGGCCACGATGGCCAGCCCGGCGGTCGAGATGCCCTCGCGCGCCAGTTTGCCGGCATAGGCGCTGCCTTCGGGATCATCGCCGATCCAGGTCAGCGGTGCTGCGTTGATCCCGGCACGGGCCAGTGC
>JBATAV010000583.1:0-4510 GCA_049662025.1 Paracoccaceae bacterium
GTCTGCAATCCATTGCATTTTCGCGGTCTTCGGTCGTGATGCGGTCAGACCCCTTGCCGAGGTATGCGATGGACCTGCAGCTGATCAAGACCTTTCTGGATGTGGCGGCGACCGGCTCTTTCGCCGCGGCGTCCGAGCGGCTGTTCGTGACCCAGTCGGCGGTGGCGCTGCGGGTACAGCGGCTGGAAGATCAGCTTGGCCGCCCGTTGTTCCTGCGCTCCAAGGGCGGGGCCACGCTGACCCCGGCGGGGCGCGAGTTTCGCAGCTATGCCGTCCTGATCCTGCGCAACTGGGATCAGGCGCGCCAGCGCGTCGGTGCGCTGGAGACCGCGCCGGCGCAACTGTCGATCGGGGCGGAATCCTCGCTTTGGCCGCGATTCGGTTTTCGCTGGCTGGACCTGTTGCAGACGCAGCGGCCCGAACTGACGCTGCGCGCCGAAATGGCGCAGCCCGATGCGCTGGCGCAGATGATTCTGTCGGGCGCGGTGCAGGTGGTGCTGTCCTACACGCCGGTCTTTCGGCCCGAATTGCGCGCCGAGCGGCTGATGGAGGACCAATTGGTGATGGTCTCGCCCTGGCCGGACGCCACGGTCGACTCGGTTGCCGGGCGCTATGTGCAGGTCGATTGGGGTCCTGACTTCCAGCGCTTTCACGAAGAGGCGTTGCCGCATCTCGGCGACACCCGGCTGGTTCTGGGAATGGGCACGCTGTCGGCCTGGTACGTCCGCAACCGGCCCTATGCGGCCTATCTGCCGGCGCGGTTCGCCCACAGCTATCTGGCCTCGGAAACCGTGCATCTGGTGCAGGGGGCGCCGACCTTTGCCTATGTGTCCTGGGCAATCTGGCGCGAGGACATGGAGATTGACCTGCGCGCTGTGGCCGAGACGACACTGGCCGAAGCGGTGGCGCTGGCCGAAGGCGACACCGCCGAGGTGCTGGACCGATTCTAGCGCCGCAGAGTGGTGGTCGGGCAGAGGGCGAAGTTCCGTCCGCAAGCCGTTGAATTTCCAATCGACCCGGAAAAAGGCCTGCCAGGCTGCGGGAAAGGCCCGCCCCTTGTGGGCGGTTTCAAGGGGTTCCATCCCGAGTAATACTTGGGGATGACCCGAGAATTACTAATTTTCACATTCTTTCTCAATAACTTAGATCATCCCTCACAAAGCCGGGCCAGATGACGGCCTGAGGCTATACTCGTGAAAGGGGTTACCATGAACAAGCTTGCTCTTCTCGCGTCGGCTGCCGCCGTTGCCGCTGCTGCCGGGCCGCTGATGGCGCAGAGCGATCTGATCGGCATCACCGGGGTCAATGACCAGATCGACGACATCGAAACCAGCGTCGCCAGGGACATGAAGCGGTCCGAAGACGCCGCCCGCTTCGGCAACCCCGATTTCCGGCCCGGCTTTTCGGGCAACGCCTCGCTGGCGTATTCGGGCAAATCGGGCAACAACGAGACGCAGGATTTCACGCTGGGGATGCGGTTGCGCTTTGCGCAGGGCAGCGTCGTGCAGACGCTTGGCGCCGTGCTGGACTATTCCGAGACGGCGAGCGTCAAGACCAAGCGGGACGTCTTCGCGGTCTATGACCTGAACTACTATCTGAACGACAGCTTCTATCTGTTCGGTCTGGCGCGTGTGCAGTCCGACGGGATGGCGGCGACGGCGGGAGATGTGCGCCGGGACGCTTTCGTGGGCTTTGGTCCGGGCTACCGTATCGTCAACACGCCGGACATTGCCTGGCGTCTGCAGGCGGGTATCGGTGTCAGCTATCTGGAAGATGGCCTGCGCGACAGCGTGACCGAGACCGGCTATCTGGCCGCCTCGCGGTTCTACTACAAGCTGAGCGATGCGGTGTTCCTGACCAACGACACCGACGTGCTGTCGTCGGACACCGCGCTGCGGGTGAACAACGACTTTGGCGTGAACGTGAGGCTGACCGACGTGATCTCGACCCGGCTGAGCTATCTGTCGGAATACAACGACAGCCGCACCATCCACACCGACAACAAGATCGGCGTGGCGATCGTCTTCGGCTTCTGAGCCGAACTTCTACTTCGTGGATTGAAGTATCGTGGATGAACTGGGGCAGGGCAACCTGCCCCCCTTTTTTGCGCCCCATCGGGAGGGGCGGGGGGAAGAAGGTGGCGGGCCCGCAGCAACCGTGAGGGCCGGGGATTTCCCGAGAGCCTGAGGTCTCAGGTGGGCGCCAGATACCCGGACCAGAATCCGGGCAGAGCCAGCCCCCGTTCGCTTGCTTATCGGCCACTGGAAATTGGGCCCTTGCCACGCGAGGAGCAGCACCCGCCAAGGCCCAATGTAGGGCCGGGTTCGCCCCTTAGCAAGGTGGCATGCGGGGGTGCTGGACAGATG
This sequence comes from Paracoccaceae bacterium, assembly GCA_049662025.1. GTDB lineage: Bacteria > Pseudomonadota > Alphaproteobacteria > Rhodobacterales > Rhodobacteraceae > Pseudogemmobacter. The sequence goes on from JBATAV010000583.1 coordinate 2,367, forward strand.
TTCCCTTTTGGTTCATGTTTTGCCGATGGATCAGCCAACCGACATCCTGCCCGCCCTTCCCGGCCAGCGTCTGGCGCGGGGTGTGGCGCGCGGCTTGCGGTCGCTGAATTTCGTCTGTGTCGAGGAAATGGTGCTGGCCACCGGGCTTCGGGTCGATCTGATGGCGCTGGGGCCGAAGGGCGAATTCTGGGTGATCGAGTGCAAGTCGGGCCGGGCGGATTTTCGCGCCGACCGCAAATGGCAGGGCTATCTGGACTATTGCGACCGGTTCTTCTGGGCGGTGGATGGCGAATTCCCGACCGATCTGTTGCCCGACGGCACCGGGCTGATCATCGCCGATGCCTATGACGCGGAAATTCTGCGGATGGGGCCGGAAACCCAGCTTGCGGGCGCGCGGCGCAAGGCGATGCTGCGCGACTTTGCCCGCCACGCGGCGCTGCGGTTGCAGGCGTTCCGCGATCCGGGGGTGGCGGGGCTGACGGCGCTTTAGCGCGTGAACTCAGCCGATCAGCGCCGTTTGCCGGCCATGGCGCGGGCGGCTTCGGCGGCGGCGCGCAATTCCTCGGCAATCTCTTCGGCCTCTTCGGGGTCGAAATCCAGGGGCAGGTCGATGCCGCCCTCGGCCTCGATAAAGATCCGCACCATGCCCTGATCGGTCGGCCCGATCTGGATATTGGCGGCAAGGTCGCTTTGCTTGTTGATGCTCATGGCGGGCTCCGGCGTTGCAGGCTTGGGGCTAGCGCGGCGCCGGGCGGGCTGCAAGCACGGATTTGCCGGGCCAGGCGGGTCGTGGCAGCCCGATGCGGTGCAATTTGGCGCATCCCCGCTCTTGCAATCGCAGGGCTGGCGGCGTAAATCCCCGCCAAGTGCAGCTTTAGCTCAGTTGGTTAGAGCGCTAGATTGTGGATCTAGAGGTCCCCCGTTCAAGCCGGGGAAGCTGTACCACTCCCCCCTTTGCAGGTCGCCCGCTGATCCGGCTTTTCACGGAATTCACGGATTATTCCATCGCGGGCTGCGCGATCTGATGGCACTCTGCCCCAGGATGCAGCGTGTGGAGGGGCCGATGTCGATGGAACCCGCAGGGAGTGATCGGCCGAAGCGGCGGATCGTGGTCTTTGCCGATGGCACCGGCAGCGCCTTTGGCCAGCAGGAATCGAACGTCTGGCGGCTGTATGACAGTCTGGAAAAGGGCGTTTGCGCCGATGGGGCAGTTCAGTTGGCGCGCTATATTCCGGGGGTGGGCACATCGTCCATGGGGGTGATCCGGTTGCTGGACGGGGCGACGGGGTTCGGCGTGCCGGCAAACGTGCGCAAGCTGTACCGGTTCCTCAGCTGGAACTGGCACGAGGGCGACGAGATCTTCCTCTTCGGCTTTTCGCGCGGGGCGTTCACCGTGCGCACCCTGGCCGGGATGATCCGCTATCAGGGGCTGATGCCAGTGGTGATCGACGGCCGCCCCGCCAGCGATGCCGAGATGAAGCGCAATGTGCAGCGCGCCTGGGACCGCTATCGCGCGCTGACCGCACCCCTGTGGAAGAACGGCTTGCGGATGGCGCCCTATATCGCCGCGGTCCGCTGGTTGCGCGACCGGGCGGTGGACGCCAAGCGGCGGCTGATGCGCCAGCCGACCCATGCCGAGGTCGAGGCCGCTTTGCCCGAGACGCGCCGCGCGGGGGCGGTGGAGATCCGCTATCTGGGCGTTTTCGACACGGTCGAGGCCTACGGCGTTCCGATCGAGGAATTGCGCCGGTTCTGGAGCTGGTGGTTGTGGCCGATCACCTTTCGCAACCGGGTCTGCTCGAGCATCGTTGCGCGGGCCGATCAGATGCTGGCGCTGGATGACGAGCGGCTGACCTTTCACCCGATCCGGTTCGACCAGCGCCATGCCGGCACGCCCGAGGCGCCGACGCTGGTGCGCGAGGTCTGGTTCGTGGGGATGCATGCCGATGTGGGCGGCGGCTATCCCGATGATGCGGTGGCGATGGAACCGTTGTTGTGGATTGCCGAGGCGGCGGGGGCCGAGGGGTTGCGGATCGACCCCGGCGCGCTGGCGCGGTTTTCCGCGCGGCGCTATCCGCAGGCGCCGATTCACGACAGCCGCAGCGGGTTGGCGACCAGCTACCGCTATGCGCCACGGCCCAAGC
>JBATAV010000584.1:0-2482 GCA_049662025.1 Paracoccaceae bacterium
GGCGGCATCCCACACCGTCCAGCGCGCGCAGGCTGCGCGTCGGCGCACCCTACCCTCAGTCACCTTGGCTCAAATACTCTGCAGGGTATGCCGCCCTGCCCACCATTGGTTCAAGCGCTGGGCGGCATGGGGGGTGCAAAACCCCCACACCCCTCAAAACCTCCTCAAAGGTTAACAATCCCTTAAATCCCAACCCCTAACCCATTGGAATCCTTTGCGTCCCCCCACCGTCCCGACTCGGGACGGCCAAAGGATATCCCCCCGAAAACCGGCGCCGGAATTCACCATCCTTAAACCTGCCCGGCCTATCTTGCGGCATGACCGCCGAAGACCCGACCCAGATCCGCGAGATGGAGGCGCATGCCCGCAGGCTGACAGCCCTGCGCGCCGCCTTTCTCGTGGCCAGCCACCACGGCGTCGCCCTGCGCCCCGAAGACCTGCCCACCCTGACCGACGGCGACATGACCGACAACGTCATCGCCGCCCTCACCAGGTCCGGCTTCCGCGCCCGCCTCGTTCAGGGCTGCACCTGGGCCACCGCGGCCGAACTCGGCACCGCCTACCCGGCACTGGTCCCGATGGCCGACGGCCGCTGGGTCATCCTCGTGCTGGTGGTCACCAAAGACACCGGCCCGATGGCCGCCATCCTGGATCCCGGCCGCGAAGCCGATGGCATCCGCCTGATGCCACGCGCGGAATTCCTCGCCGCCTGGCAGGGCCGCCTTCTGCTGGTGCAGCCCGCCCCCGTCGCCGGAACCGAGGATCGGCCCTTCGGCCTGTCGTGGTTCCTGCCCGCCCTTGCGGCCCAACGCTCGGCACTTGCCGGTGTCGCGGTGGCGGTTCTGGTGGGCAACCTGATCTCGTTCAGCCTGCCGCTGCTGTTCCAGTCCATCGTTGACCGTGTGATCGCCCATTCGGCCTGGAACACGCTGTGGACGATCACCGCCGTCTTCATCCTTCTGGCCAGCTTTGACGCCGGTTTCACCTATGTCCGCCAGCGCCTGATGCTGATCGCGGGCGGCAAGGTCGACGCCATCGTCGGCGGGCGCACCTTTGCGCATCTGCTTTCTCTTCCGCTGTCGGTGTTCGAAACGATACCCGCCGGTATCATGACCCGCCATATTCAACAGACCGAAAAGATCCGGGCCTTTCTGACCGGGCGGCTGTTCCAGACCGGCCTTGATGCCGCCTTCCTGCCGCTTCTGCTGGGCCTGCTGGCGCTGTTGTCACCCCTGCTGACGGCAGTGGTTCTGGGCTTTGCGCTGGCCATTGCCGGCTGCATCGCGGCCCTGCTGCCGATGTTCCGCAAGCGCCTGAACGCGCTCTACGCCGCCGAGGCGGAACGTCAGGCCCATCTGGTCGAAACCCTGCACAACATGCGCGCCGTCAAGTCGCTGGTGCTGGAAGGTGCCCGCCGCAAGATATGGGAAGACAGTCTGGCCGGGTCTCTCCGGCGGCAATGGGATGTGGGGGCAATTGGCGCACTGGCCGGGGCCGCGACCGGCTGGCTGGAAAAGCTGATGCAGATCTCGGTCGTCGCGCTGGGTGCCACGCTGGTGCTGGACGGCGGGCTGACAGTGGGCGGGCTGGTCGCCTTTCTGATGTTGGCGGGCCGGGTCTCGGGGCCTTTGGTACAGATCGTCGGGCTGCTCAACGAATACCAGGAGGCCGCCCTTTCGGTGCGCATGCTGAAGGGCGTGATGGATCATCGCCCCGAGAAGGGCCGCCACAACCGCCCCGCCCGCCACGACATCACCGGCCGCATCGCCTTTGATCAGGTCTCCTTCACCTATGCCGGCGCCGCGACCCCGGCGCTTGACCGCGTCTCGGTGGAAATCCAGCCCGGTGAGGTGATCGGCGTCGTCGGCCGCTCCGGCTCGGGCAAGACCACGCTCACCCGACTTATCCAGGGGATCGAGGTGCCGGGATCGGGGCTTTTGCGGGTGGACGGGGTGGATATCAGGCAGATCGACCTTGACCACCTGCGCCGCAACATCGGCGTCGTCTTGCAGGAAAACCTGCTGTTTCGCGGCACCATCCGCGACAACATTGCCATGGCCCGCCCCACGGCCGCCCCTGAGGAGGTGGCCCTTGCCGCCCAACTGGCCGGGGCCGATGATTTCATCCGCCGCCTGCCGCTGGGGTTCGAGACGAAGATAGAAGAGGGCGGCAGCAACCTTTCGGGTGGCCAGCGTCAGCGCATCGCCATCGCCCGCGCCTTGATGAGCGCGCCGCGCGTGTTGATCTTTGATGAGGCGACCTCGGCGCTGGACCCGGAATCCGAACAGGTGGTGAACCGCAATCTTGCCGCCATCGCGCGCGGCCGCACCGTCGTTGTGGTCTCGCACCGGCTGTCGTCGCTGGTCCGGGCCGACCGGATCGTCGTGATGGAACAGGGCAGCGTGCTTGACATCGCGCCACATGCGACGCTGCTGGCCCGGTGCGAGGTCTACCGCCAGCTCTGGGATGCGCAGACGGAGCA
>JBATAV010000585.1:0-1759 GCA_049662025.1 Paracoccaceae bacterium
GCCTTGCGCATCGTCATTGCCGAAGACGCGGCCCTTGGCATGACGGCATCGCTGCGGGCCGGGATCGCCGCACTGCCGCCTCACTCGCCCGGTGCGATGATCCTGCCGGCCGACATGCCGGGGCTGACCACCGCAGACCTGGTGCTGATCCTTGCCCGCTTTGCCGAAGATCCGGGCCGCATCGTCCGGGGCGGCACGCCAGACGGGCGCGAAGGCCACCCGGCCCTGTTTCCCGCCGATCTTTTCCCCGCTCTTTGCGCCCTGACCGGCGATGAGGGCGGCCGGTCGGTGATCCGGGCAAACCGCGACCGGCTGGCACTGGTGCCGCTGCCCGGCGATCACGCGGTCCTGGATCTGGATACGCCGGAAGACTGGGCCGCCTATCACGCGCGCCCCTCAGGCAGCCAGTAGCACCCGCGCCTCATGCGCCTTCAGGGTCAGCCTTGCCGCCGGGAAGGCCACGCCGGTTTCCTCCAGTTGCGGGAACAGTGTCAGGATTTCCGCCGCGCGGGGGCCATCCATGCTGCCCACCATCCGGCTGGCGGGCTGGAAGCTTTCGCTCCAGACGCCATCCGAGCAGACGATTTCATGGGCGTCGAACATGACGTGGATATAGCTGATGCCGGGCGTGAGATCGGGGCGGATGCCGCCCTGCCCGGCCAGATGCGCCGCCGCCACCAGCACTTCGGGTTCGGCAAACAGCATCTCGGCCCGCGCACCGATCATCAGCATCCGGTGCTGCGGCGAGACGCGCATGTCGCGCGCGGGCAGGCCCGGCCCCATGGCACCCCGAGGGATCAGCATCGGCCGCAATTCCGGGTGCACCACCAGATCGGCCAGGCTCAGGTCCTTGCGGCCGATCCAGCGGACCTCTTGCAGACCGTTGTCGCGGGTGACCACCAGATCGCCGATGGCCAGCGCCTCGACGGCGACTTCGCCCCGATCGGTCAGGATCAGCGTGCCGGGGGTGAAGCAGGGGATCACCGTCTCGATATCCGAGAAGGTCATGGTGCCGATTACCGCGCCCCAGGCATCGAGAAACTCGACATAGCCGTTTTCGGGGTTCAGCGTGTCCTTGTAGACATTGGTCAGCGCCTTGCCCCAGGCCCGCAGGTCCAGCACGTCGAAGTCGGCGCCGCCGCTGCCGCCGGTGACGGTATCGCCGATGTCGCCATAGATGGTGTCCTGGTCGTCGCCACCGTCGATGTAGTCGCCACCCGGCCCGCCGATCAGCAGATCGCGGCCCGCACCGCCATAAAGGCTGTCGGACCCGGTTCCGCCATCAAGCGTGTCGTTGCCGACGCCGCCATAGAGGATATCGGCATCAGCGCCGCCAAAAAGGCTGTCGTCGCCCTCTTCTCCCGACAGCACGTCATTGCCGGCATCGCCATAGATCGTGTCGTTGTCGAGGCCGGCCCAGACGGTATCATTGCCGTCGCCGCCATAGATCAGGTTGAAGCCGTTCAGGTTGATCCCGGCGGCATCGTCGATCAGGTCATTGCCGGCATCGCCGTAGACGGTATCGTCGCCGCCGCCGAAATAGATCGTGTCGTCGCCGCTGCCGCCATAGGACAGGTCGTTGCCATCGCCTGCCGACAGGCTGTCATTGCCGATGCCGCCGTAAAGCGTGTCGTCGTCGGCGCCGCCATCCAGCGTATCGTTGCCGTCGCCGCCCAGCAGGCTGTCATTGCCCGCCCCGCCCAAGAGCGAGTCATTGCCCGCCCCACCGTCCAGCGTGTCGTTGCCCGCATCGCCCGAC
>JBATAV010000586.1:0-7229 GCA_049662025.1 Paracoccaceae bacterium
GCGCGGCGACGATGGGCGACCAATGGCCACCCGCCACGTTCCACAGATGCGATTGCGCGCCCAGGATCGAGGCTTCGGACACCGCCACGCCCGACAGCCGCCAGGCCCAGTATTGCGGGATGCCAAGCACCCAGGCCGCCCGCGCAAATTGCGCAGGCAACACAGCTTCGGCCCAGAACATCTGCCGCGCGGTATGGGTCGCGGCCATCATCGTGGCACTGCCCCGGTCGAAGAACCCGCCCGCCTGCGGGACGTAGGCGGCGTTCAGCCCCGGCGGCAGCGGCTGTTCATAGTCCACCATCGGCAGCACCAGCCCGGTGCCGCCCGCATCAGGGTCTGCCCCGACCAGCAGCCCGCCCGAGCCATGGCCGGAGGCGACAAAATCGGTCAGCGGATGGCGCGTGGCCAGCGCCGCCAATCCTGCCATCACCCAGGGGTTCAGGCTGGCCAGATCGTGATGCACCCAGGGCGGGCCGGGCAGCACCCGGTTGGGGGTGGACAGCGTTTCGACCACATGGCCGTCGGCGGTACAGGCCGACAGCTTGACGTTCGATTTGCCCACGTCCAGTACCGCGACGGTTGCCCCGCCTGCGCCGTCACCGTCCATCACCACCTCAGATCAGCCGGTATTGCCGGGCCTTGTTGCGCAAGAAGGGCAGGCCCTCGTCCATCACCGCCTGGAAATTCTCGGCCACCGGGCGCCAGACGGCAAGGCCGTATCCGACCTCGGGCGGCATGTTGATGAACGACTCCATCGCCAGCCCGCCCTTGAAGCCGATGGCGGCCAGCGTGGCGTAAACCTCGTCCCAATCGCAGGTGCCCATCCCCGGTGTGCCGCGGTCGGATTCCGACAGGTGGATGTAGCGCAGGTGGTCGCGCGCATCCAGAATGCCGTTGCCGACGCCCTTTTCCTCGATGTTCATGTGATAGGTGTCAAGGTGGATGAAGATGTTGTCGGCGCCGACCTTTTCGATCATCCACCTGGCCTGCCAGCCGGTGTTGATCAGGTGGTTCTCATAGCGGTTGACCGGCTCGATCCCGAAGGCGAGCCCCAGCTTTTTGGCATGCTTCGCCGCCGCTGCCAGGGCCCGCGCGACGTTGTCGTATTCGGCCATGGTCGGCGGCAGGCCGGTGCGTTCGCCGATGCCGCCATAGGTCACGCCCGATAGCGCCTCGCAGCCCATCTCGGCGGCCTTGTCCAGGCTGCGTGTCAGTTGCTCGATCGCACCATCGGGGTTCACCGAGGCCCAGTTTTCCTGCGGCAGGCCCAGAGAGGCCACGGCCCGCAGCCCGTGCTTTTCCAGCAATGCGCGGGTGTGCGGCGCATCGACAATCGCGGTGTTCAACAAGGCGATCTCGATGAAATCCATCTTGTAGGCGGCGGCGGCGGGAATGGTCTTTTCCGCCCCTGCCCGGTCCCAATGCATGGTCCACATGCTGGTGTGAACGCCAAAGCCTTGCATCCTCAGTCCCTCCGTTTTCGCAGTTTCCATTGCCCCGCGCCCCAGCGCAGGATCATCACGCCGACCAGAAACAGCCCCCAGACCGCCGTCGCCAGATGCTGGTTGGCGCCCAGCAGGTTCAGCCCCGACGACAGGACCTGCAGCACCACCAAGGCCAGCACCACCGGCACCACCCGGCCAAAGCCGCCGAACGGGTCGACTCCGCCCAGAAAGCAGGCCAGCACGGTGACCAGCAGCAACGCCTCGCCATGGCCGACCCGGACCGAGTTGAAGCGGCTGAGCATCAGGATGCCCGCCACCGCGCACATCACCCCCGACAGCGCATAGATCAGCACCAAGGTCCGCTTGGTGTTCACCCCGGAATATTCGGTGGCGCGGATGTTCGAGCCGACCATCCGCACCGCAAAGCCGTGCCGGGTGCGGTTCAGGATCAGATGCCACAAGGCCGCGCAGGCCAGAAACAGCAACAGCGGCACCGGGATGCCCCAGACCGAGCCATGGCCGATCACCGCCATCCAGTCGGGGAAGCCCGAGATATCGCCGCCACGGGTCAGGAATTCGCCCAATCCGCGCAGGAAGATCATCATCGCAAGCGACACCAGAATGGGATGCGCGCCGATATAGGCGACCACCGCGCCCATCACCGCCCCCGACGCCGCCCCCACCATCAGGGCCAGCACCACGCCCAGCACGAACGGCAGCACCCCCGCATCGACCCCGCCATAGCGGTTCAACACGAAGGCCAGCGTCAGACCGGCCATGTTGGCGGTGTAGATGATCGCCAGATTGAACCCGCCCGAGATGATCGGCATCAGCATCGCCAGCGTCAGCAGGCCCAGTTCGGGCAGCTGAAAGGCAATGCTTTCAAAATTCCCGACGCTCAGGAATTTCGGCGCGGTCAGGCCGAAGACCACGACCACCAGCGCCAGAAAGCCCAACAGCCCCGGCACTTCGGGGCCAAAGGCGGCCACCATGCGGCGGTAAAGCGCGGTCATGCCCGGCCCCCCTTGCGGCTCAGCAGCTTTGCCAGATCAAGGTTCGAGGTGGAAATCGCCAGCAGGATGATCACCCCCACCACCATCTTGAAGGCGTAAGGCGACACCCCCAGCAGGTTCAGCCCGTTCTGGGTTATGGCCACCAGCGCCACCCCCAGAAAACACCCCAAGACCGAGCCGCGCCCGCCGCCCAGCCGCGCCCCGCCCAGGACCACGGCGGCCAGCACCTCCAGCTCGCGCCCGATCAGGGCGTTGGGCACGACTTCCTTGGTGATATGGGCCTGCATCAGCCCGCCGATCCCGGCCATGATGCCGCACCAGCCAAAGGCGATCGCCTGCATCAGGCCGATCGGAATGCCCGCCCGCCGCGCGCCCTCGGGGTTGTCGCCAAAGGCGTAAAGCTGGCGGCCCGTGGTCGTGCGGCGGATCAGCGCCCAGGTCGCGGCCATGGCGCAGGCCATCACCAGCACCGGCAGCGTCAGTTCCGACCAGGTGCCGGCGGCATCCTGATGCTCCCACAGGATCACCCGGTGCGACCACCAGTCGGGCAGGTTGTAGAGAAACCGGCCCGAGGAAAAGAACATCAGCAGGCCGAAGAAGGCGTTGAATGTCGATATGGTGACGACGATGGAGATGATGCGGAAGCGGTGGATCAGGAAGGCGTTGATCAGCCCCAGCGCCAGCCCGAAGCTGCCTGCAAACAGAAAGCCGATCGCCCAGTTGCCGCCACCGATGGCGGCAAAGGCATAGACGCACAGGTATTGCACCACGCTGGCCGCCACCGCAAACGAGATGTCGATGCCGCCCGCGATCAGCACCACCAGCAGGCCCACCGCCCAGATCACGTTGACCGCATTGTTGTTCAGAAGGCTGGTCAGGTTCGACAGCGTCGCAAACTCGGGCGAGGCCACGGCAAGCGACGCGCAGATCAGCGCCAGCACGGCCAGCAGTTTCGCCTCGGTCGGATAGGCGCGCAGGAAGCTATGCATAGACCGCCGCCTCCATCGTCGGCAGGTCGGTGGCGCGCGGGTCCCACTCCGCCACGATCCGCCCCGCCGCCATGTGCAAGACGCGGTCGGCGTTGAGGTACACCTCGGGCACCTCATCCGATACCAGCAGGATCGCCAGCCCCTTTTCGGCCAGCTTCCGCACGATGCGGAAGATGCCCGCCCGCGCGCCCACATCCACGCCCACGGTGGGGCAATCGAGGATCAGCACCTTCGGCTCGGTCGCCAGCCACTTCGCCAGCACCACCCGCTGCTGATTGCCACCCGACAGGGTCGATACCGCATCCGAGGGCTGGCCGATCCTGACCGCCAGTTCGGTGATCCAGTGCCCGACCAGCGCATCCTTTTTCGCGGGCGACAACAGCCCGCCCGAAGAGACCTTGCGCAACACCGGCAGCACGGTGTTGTCGGCAATCGACTGCGGCTGGATCAGCCCCAGTTGCAGCCGGTCCTCGGAGACATAGGCGATGCCACGCGCCACCGCATCGCGGTTCGACCGCAAGGCCAAAGGCCGCCCGTTCAGCGTGATCTTTCCGCTATCGGCGCGCGTCATGCCAAAGAGGGTGTGGCACAGTTCGGTCCGCCCCGCGCCGATCAACCCGGTCAGGCCCAGGACCTCGCCCGCCCGCAGGGTAAAGCCGATATCCTCATATTCCCCGGCCCGCGTCAGCCCCCGCACCTCCAGCACCGCCGGAGAAGCCTTGGTATCGCGGGCGGCCACCGAATGGCTCAGGCTGGCGCCTGTCATCAACTCGGTCAGGCGGGATTGCGTCATGCCTTCGGTCGGGAACACGCCGACCAGCCGCCCGTCGCGCAACACCGTCACGCGGGAGGAAATCTCCAGCACCTCGGCCAGCCGGTGGCTGACGAACACCACCGCCACCCCGCGCGCCGACAGCTTGCGCACCACCGCCAAAAGCGCATCGGTTTCGGTCTGGGTCAGGCTGGCGGTCGGCTCATCCATGAAGATTGCCTTCGCGTCGGACACCAGCGCGCGGGCGATGGCCACGATCTGGCGCTGCGCGATGGGCAGCGTGCCCAGCCGCGCCTCAAGGTCGATCTGCACCTCCAGCCGCGCCAGCGCCGCCTGCGCCACTGCCCGCAGCCGGGCGTAGGACACGGCGCGGGGCCGGTTGCCCAACAGGGTTTCAAAGGCAATATTCTCGGCCACGGTCATTTCGTTGAACAACGCCAGATCCTGCCAGATCACCGCAATTCCGGCCTGCCGCGCCAGCGTCGGGGTGATGCGGTCATAGTCCCGACCGAAGACCTGCATCCCGGCCCCCGGCTCGGGCTGATAGACCCCGGTGATGATCTTGATCAGGGTGGACTTGCCACAGCCGTTTTCGCCGGCCAGACAATGCACCTCGCCGGCGCCGACGGTGAAATCCACCCCGTCCAGCGCGGTGACGCCGCCAAACACCTTGCTTATGGCGCGAAAGCGCAGGGCGTCCCCGGTCATCGGCCTATTCCAGATTGGTATGGTTGGCGCGCATCGCATCCGCCGTGATGCCAAGCCGGGTCTTCAGCTTCAGCACCATCACCTCGAACAGCACGAACAAAGCACCTTCGAACAGACTGCCCATCGGCAGGACCGAGGTCTTGGCCGACCCCTGATCATCGGCCATGGTCTGTGCGGGCAGATGCAGGATCAGATCGGCCAGGGGCGCCACCCGGCCTTGCGGTTGCGCGGTGATCAGGATCACCTCGGCCCCCGCCCCGTGCGCCACACCCATCAGCGCCTCGGCGGTCGAGATATGGCCCGGCCCGCAGGTCACCAGCAGCACGTCGCCCTTGCCCACCGCCGGCGTGGTCATGTCGCCTTCGACGGCGGCGGCAAGCCCCATGTGGAACATCCGCATGGCAAAGCCCATGATCTGCAGCCGCTCTCGGCCGCCCCCAAAGACCACGATCCGCCGGGCGCGGGCCAGGCGTTCCACCACCGCATCCACCTGCGCATCGTCCAGCCGTGCAAATACGGTGCCCAGTTCGGCCAGAGCCGTCTGATAGTCGCTCATGGAATCCCCCCTTTTACTCATGCCGGGGCAAAGGCTGCCCCGGCACGCAGCCCATCAAAGCCCCAGATCGGCCAGCCCGTCCACCGTATCGGCGTTGATGGCGATCAGGTTGTCGGTGATGATGTCGTGGTTCTCGAAATCGGGGTGAACCACGCCAAGACCGGGAATCTCCATCCCGTCGGTGATCTCGGTGCCATCGACCAGCATCTTGCCCATGGTCACGAAAACCCGGCCCGCCTCTGCCGGGTTCCACATGAACCCGCCGGAAATGGCGCCCGATTTCACCAGCTCGCGGCCCTGCCCCGGCGAGAACGGGCCGATCACGTGCACCTTCCCGATCATCCGGCGTTCCTCGATGGCGCGGCCCGCCCCGATCGGGCCCTGAGAGCCAAAGCCCAGGAAGCCACCAAGTTCCGGATGCGCCGCCATCAGATCCAGCGCGGTCTTGCGGCTGTCATCGACGTTTTCGGCCACGCCATAGCGGTCGCCGACGGGTTTCATCTCGGGGTATTTCGCGGCCAGATAGGCAATCGCCGCATCGGCCCAGGCGTTGTGCAGCGGCACCGTCAGGCTGCCGACGAAGACCCCGTATTCGCCCTTGCCGCCCATCTTCTGCGCCAGAAGTTCGGCATGGGTTTCGCCAAAGCCCTTGGCCGAGGCCAGCTCGAAATCCCAATCGACGTTCTTCAGGCCCGGCCCTTCATGGGACACCACCTTGATGCCCGCCGCCCGCGCCTTTTCCAGCACCGGCTCCAGCGCCGCCTCGTCATTCGGCACCACGCCGATGACGTTGACGCCCTTGGCGATCAGGTCCTCGATCGCGCGCACCTGCAACGCCGGGTCGGCACTGGTCGGGCCGATCATCGTGGCATCGACGCCCAGTTCGGCGCCCTTTTCGGTGATGCCCATCTCCATTGCGTTGAACCACGGAATGCCGCCGATCTTCACCACGATGCCCATCGTCGGCTTGTCCTGCGCCAGCAGGACCGAAGGCTTGACCCCTGCCGCCACCACCACGCCCGCCATCAGCGCGCCAAAGCTTCTTCTGTCCATGTCTTCCTCCCGTCATCGCCGTCAAAGGGGACGGCCCCTGCGTCTCCTGTGCCTGCGCACAGTTTGCTGTATCGATTGTGCAGGCCGATCTGCAACAAGGCACTATCCTTGATGCCTATGATCTTCAGGAGCAGAAAGACCCGCAGCGCCACCTGCACAATCGATATTGCGGATTGAGCCGCGAAAGCCCTAGAATCGTCAAGAGGAATCTCAGGGGTGCCCCCGATGCCGCGCCAGACCCGCAAGGCCACCATCTTCGACATCGCCCGGCTGTCGGGGGCGTCGGCGTCCACCGTGTCGGCGGCGCTGGGGGAAAGCTGGCGCGAACGGCGCATCGCCGAAACCACGGTCGAGGCCATCCGCAAGATCGCCGCCGAGCAGGGCTATCAGCGCAACATGCAGGCGCGCGGGCTGCGGCTGGCGCGATCAGGCCTGATCGGCATGATCATTCCGGTGCATGACAACCGGTTCTTCTCCTCCCTGTCGCAAAGCTTCGAGGCCCTGGCGCGCGAGCGTGGGCTGGTGCCCGTCATCGCCTCGTCGCTGCGCGAGCCGCGCGAAGAACGCCGCATCGTGGAAACGCTGATCTCTTACGCCATCGACTGCCTGTTCATCGCCGGCGCCACCGACCCCGAGACGATTTCCACCCTGTGCCAGCAGGCCAACCTGCGCCATATCTTCGTCGACCTGCCC
>JBATAV010000587.1:0-4964 GCA_049662025.1 Paracoccaceae bacterium
AACTGACCGCGTGGGATGACTCTGTTCAAGCGAAGGGGAAGCTCGGCATCAGGCTGACTTGGGCAACAGAGCCAAGATTTATGGTGCTGTGAGAGAGGATTGAACTCTCGACCTCACCCTTACCAAGGGTGTGCTCTACCACTGAGCTACCACAGCCGCCTTTTCCCGATCCGTAACCCCGGGCGTTACCCCGAGTCAAGCAGGTTTCGGAAAATCCCTACTTAAACAAACACTTCCGTCTCCGTAGCCGCCCCTTACCAAGGGAGTGCTCTACCACTGAGCTACTGCAGCGCCGTTGGTGGCGGGGGAAATAGACGCAAAGCGGGGGTTGTGCAACCCCCTTTTCGCCGCGCTCTGGACCGCGGGGGCGGGCTGCGGTATGTCAGCCCGCATGCGCGACCCCGAGACAGGCCGAGACCCGGAGAAACCTCGCAAATCCGCTGCCGATATGGCGCGGGAGGCGCGGATGAAGGCGGCGTTGAAGGCCAATATGGCGCGGCGGAAAGCGCAGGCGAAGGCGCGTGCGACGGGCGGCGGCGACAACGATAACGCGGGTTTGCAAGGCAAGCCGCATGAGGACGAGTGAGGCGGTATGGATTCGATTCTGGTCACGGGCAATGGCAGTCTGAACGGGGTGATCCCGATCGCGGGGGCAAAGAATGCCTGTCTGACGCTGATGCCCGCCACATTGCTGAGCGAAGAGCCGCTGACGCTGACCAATGCGCCGCGGCTGTCGGATATTGCCACGATGACACAGCTCTTGCAGTCTTTGGGGGCTGAGGTTGCGTCCTTGCAGGATGGGCTGGTGCTGGCGCTGTCGTCGCATGGGATCGACAATCACACGGCCGATTATGATATCGTGCGCAAGATGCGGGCCTCGATCCTTGTCCTTGGGCCGATGCTGGCGCGCGACGGGCATGCGGTGGTGTCGCTGCCGGGCGGCTGTGCGATTGGCGCGCGGCCCGTCGATCTGCATCTGAAGGCGCTTGAGGCGATGGGGGCAGAGCTGGATCTGCGCGACGGCTATGTGCATGCCAAGGCACCGGGTGGTCGCCTGAAGGGGGCGGTGGTGGAGTTTCCGTTCGTCTCGGTCGGCGCCACGGAAAACGCGCTGATGGCGGCGACTTTGGCCAAGGGCTCGACGGTCTTGAAGAACGCTGCGCGGGAGCCGGAGATCGTGGATCTGGCGCGTTGCCTGCGCAAGATGGGCGCGCAGATTGACGGCGAGGGCACCTCGACCATCACCGTGCAGGGCGTGGACCGTCTGGGCGGCGCCACGCATCCGGTGGTGACCGACCGGATCGAGTTGGGCACCTATATGCTGGTGCCTGCCATTGCGGGCGGCGAGGTGGAATGCCTGGGCGGGCGGCTGGAGCTGGTGGGGGCGTTTGCCGAAAAGCTGGATGCAGCGGGGGTTTCGGTGGTGGAAACCGAGCGGGGACTGAAGGTCAGCCGCAAGAATGGCCGGGTGCGCGCGGTGGATGTGGTGACCGAACCCTTCCCCGGCTTTCCCACCGATCTGCAGGCGCAGATGATGGCGCTTTTGTGCACCGCCGAGGGGACGAGCGTGCTGGAAGAGCGGATCTTCGAGAACCGCTTCATGCATGCGCCGGAACTGATCCGCATGGGGGCGAAGATCGACGTCCACGGCGGCCATGCCACGGTGACGGGGGTGGAACGGCTGAAGGGGGCGCGGGTGATGGCGACGGATCTGCGGGCATCGGTGAGCCTGATCCTGGCCGGTCTTGCGGCCGAGGGCGAGACGGTGGTCAGCCGGGTCTATCATCTGGACCGGGGTTATGAGCGGGTCGAGGAGAAGCTGTCGGCCTGCGGGGCGAAGATCGAACGGATCAAGAGCGAGTAAGGGCAGGCGCATGGCGGATGCACGCTTCGAAGATGGCGGCGAAGGCCCGCTGCGGCTGATCGCACAAGAGGCGGACGACGTCGGGGTGCTGTCGGCGCTGCTGCAGGACGCCGTGCTGCCGGTGGCGGAGATACGGCTGGACCGCAAGCGCCGCCGCCTGGTGGCGCTGGTGAACCGGTTCCGCTGGGAAGACCGCGATGCCGCCGCCATTGCGGGCAGGCCTTTTGAGCGGGTGCGCAGCCTTTTGACCATCGAGGATGTGCTGGCCGCAAGGACCATGGGCATCGACCCGACAAGCCGCGACACGGTGCTGTCGATCCTGTCGCTGGACTGGACTCCGGGCGATGACGGCACCGGGCGGCTGGTGCTGGTGCTGGCGGGCGACGGTGCAATGGCGCTGGACGTCGAGACACTGGAGATACGGCTTGACGACGTGACCCGGCCCTATATCGCGCCGTCGCGCCGCGCCCCCGACCACGGCGCTTGAAGCAATTGCGCGCCTTGCGGCGCATTCCTTTTCACTTGGTCTTGTTCGCGGCGCTTTTCCGTTGCCGGTGGTTTGGCGCGGCGATCGGCGCCTCCGGCGGGAGTATTTTGAAAGGCGCAAATCATGGGGGGAGTCAACACAGGTATCGCGCCTTTGGGAATATTCCGGGCGGCGGGGCCGAAGGTGGGGGGCTGTGTGTGTTCACAAGGTTTGAGGGTTACAGTTCAGAAGGTCTGACAAATGCCGCGGAAATGTGGGATTTGCTGGCAGAATCCAGGATTCTGCGATTGAGGTGGCGGCGAAGTTGCCGTGGCGGTGCCACCGGCGGTGCAGGGCGGAGCATGAGGTTTGGCGCTCGGGCGGGAAGTTTGCGCTGACTTCGGCGATGACTTCTTCGAAGGTGAGCCGGTCAATCCGGGCGGCGATGAAGGCCCGAAGCTCGGGATCGGATTCGATCCGCGACGGCCTTCCGGGGCGATGCGCAGCGCGCCAGGTGGTGGCGTTTGAAGCGCCTTTAATGGGGCATTGAACGCCCCTTTCAAGGGCGGTTGCAAGGCCGGTCAGGGCAACGCGCGCGGCGTCCAGTCCGGCGATGGCATCGCGTGCCAGGGCGCGCGGGTCCGGGCGATTATTCGGCATAGCGCAAGAAAGCCCCGGCAAGATAATATTCTACGCTCTCGACCACATTCTCTTCATCTTGCGGCGAGAGACCCATGAAAGGTCGCGCGGGAATGTCACCCCAGAGGTGCGGAAACGCCGCCTTGCTGCCGCCAAATTGCATCATTGCCGCGTAGACTGGGCTTGCTCCGATTTCCACCCAATCGACCCCGCTATCCGGAAAAATCTGCCGCCCGAGTTCACCGGTATGCGTGAGCGGCTTTCGATTCACACCTTCGCGTTTACGGACATAGTTGGCGTAGGTCGCTTCGGATTTCGCAGCCCATGGTGTTCCATCCGGGGCCGGTCCAC
Source organism: Paracoccaceae bacterium (assembly GCA_049662025.1). GTDB lineage: Bacteria > Pseudomonadota > Alphaproteobacteria > Rhodobacterales > Rhodobacteraceae > Pseudogemmobacter. The sequence goes on from JBATAV010000587.1 coordinate 3,321, forward strand.
CTGCGCCTATGCGCTCTTTTGTGGACCTTGAGAGCAATTCTCCGATATCGCGCATGACAGGACTGAAGTCCTCCATGCGGCGCTCAAGTTCCTCAAAAGCGGCTATGACCTTATCGGTGGAAAGCGTGATTTTAATCATCCCCAGCCCCTCTTGATCCAGGCGCGCACCGACACGTCAGAGGCGCGGATGGTGCGGGCGACTTCGGCGGTGGAGTTGCCCTGCCAGTGCAGCATCTGGGCGAGCCATTGACGCGCCAGCGGAACGCGAACGCGCTGCCCGAGCTGGTAATGATCGGCCATGCGCGCGACCGCTTCGGCTCCGACCAGGGCTTCAACCGCGCTGCGGCCCTTGGGATCGGCGGCAAGGTAAAGCTCGGCCCCGCCATAGGCCAAGAGGAACCGGACCGTCAGCTCGGCCCCGAGGCACTCCACATAGGGCGCGACCTGGGCGGTCGTGCGCGGCATCGGGCGGGCAGGAAGCGGGGCTTTGGGCACGGGCGGGGAACCTCATTGACCTTCGGGGTGATCCGCGCCCGCCCTCAACCAGGGACAGGGACGGGCGCGGACCTTGGGGCGCAGGGCGGGCCATGTCCCGCCTTGCGCCTTCGGGGGTGCGGCGGGCCATGCTCACCCGCCGCAAGAGTCAGGAACCGGGAGGGCCAGCACCCGGCACCAGCCTCATTCGATAAGCGAGCCGGGTTTCAGCCCGAGCTGTTCACAGATGGCGCGCTCAAGGTCAGAGGCAGCGGCCTCAGAGGCCAAGGCGCGGGGCGGTGTGCCGTTGGCATGCGACGGCTTCATGAGATGCGCGAAGACCGGCCCGGATTTGGCAAGGTAGTCGTCAAAGGCGGCTTCGTCCGACCGACACAAGGCCAGCGCCCAAGGCTTCATTGCCGTGACGAGAAAGCCATCCTTGAAGGCGCGATTCACCTTTTCTTCGGCCCGCTCTTCGGACAGCGCGAGACGTTCTTCCATCCGTCCCGCCAGCATGGATTGCACGGCGGCAACCGGCATGTATTTGGCCGGGTCCGGCTCCCCTTCGATCTTCGCCTTGAGCGCGGCCAGAAGGTCTTTCGGCGGCGTCTCAGGCGGCAGGCCGATCAGCGCGGCCAGGGCGGCGGCAAACTCTGCCAGGCTGGCCGGTTTGGCGGTGTCGGGCGGGATCGGTTTCATCGGGGATTCCTGACTGGCAAGGGCGGTGAGGTAGAGGTTCGGGTTGTGGACCAGGCCCGCGCCCTTGAGGCGCATGATCTGGCCTGCCTTGTTGTGAAGGAAGCTCGGCGACAGGAAGCGATATTCCTTGCGCCCGATCATCTCGCGCGCCGTCGCGGTCCATTCCACCCGGCCCCAAAGGCCGGATGCGTCGGCGCGCAGCTCCTTGATCCAGCCCGCCGCAGGCACCGGCCCGTGAAGCCGGGCATCGGGCTTGTCGTTCTGGTGTTCAAAGTCCACCGGCAGATCAATGCCGCCCGATTGGAAAGCAAGGATCAGGCCGGGCGGGTCTGCCAGCTCATAGGCGCGCCCGTCGCGGCCCTGCATCTTGCCGGGCGGCAACAGGTGAACCCATTCCGGCGCTTCCCCTGCCGGGGGCAGCGCGCGGTCACAAGTGGCAAGCTCAAGCCGGTCATCTTCAATATCCGTTCG
>JBATAV010000588.1:0-2845 GCA_049662025.1 Paracoccaceae bacterium
GTGGTGATGCTGGCCGAGGCCTATACGCCCGAGGGTGACCCGATCGTGGGGCTGTCGCAGCCGGACCGGGGGGTGGTCAGCTGCTATGCGCAGGGCAAGGATTATCATGATCTGGTCAAGCGGCGGTTGAAGCGGCTGGGGCGGTGGTTGATCGATGCCCATGGCGGCGAGATCAAGGTGTTCGTCGACACCGCGCCGGTGATGGAAAAGCCGTTGGCACAGGCGGCGGGCCTGGGCTGGCAGGGCAAGCATACCAATATCCTGAGCCGCGAATTGGGCAGCTGGTTCTTTCTGGGCGCGATCTTCACCACGCTGGAGTTGGCGCCGGACGCGGCAGAGGTGTCGCATTGCGGCAGTTGCACGGCCTGTCTGGATGCCTGCCCGACGCGGGCCTTTCCGGCACCCTACCAGCTGGATGCGCGGCGCTGCATTTCCTATCTGACGATCGAACATGCCGGGCCGGTGGAGCCGGAGTTGCGGGCGTTGATGGGCAACCGGATCTATGGTTGTGACGATTGTCTGGCAGCGTGTCCGTGGAACAAGTTCGCGGTGGCGGCGCGCGAGATGGGGTATCAGCCGCGGGTCGGGCTGCCGGAGCTGGCCGAGTTGGCGGCCCTGGATGATGCGGCGTTCCGGGCGCGGTTTTCCGGCAGCCCGGTCAAGCGGATCGGGCGGGGGCGGTTCGTGCGGAATGTGCTTTATGCGGTGGGGAATTCGGCGATGCCGGGGTTGATCCCGGTGGCCGTGGCACGGTTGGGAGATGAGGATCCGGTGGTGGCCGAGGCAGCGGCATGGGCGGTGGGGCGCCTGCGGGACGCAAAGGACTCACCCTTGGGGTGATATTCGTGCTAGCTTGGACCTCCACTTTCAGGAGGGGAGGACCACCATGCCCAAGCATCTGGCGGATCATCGCAAGGCGCCGACCGAGACGAAGGTGAAGGAATTCCTGCGGCTGTCGCGGGTGGCGCGCGAGACCTGGCACCGGCCCAGGGGTGCCGCGGGCAAGTCGCGGCTGGTACAGTTCCTGCGGATCGAGCGGGGCCGGACGGTCTGAGGCGTCGCGAGTCGGGACACTGCCTTGGCGTGTGCGATATCAATGGGTTAGATAGCCCACTTTAACCGCTCCTTAACCCTTTCCGGGTTTCAGGCGGTCGCGTAGCACGGCCAGGATGTCGCGCAGATCGGCCATTTCCGTGAGGTCGAGGCCGGTCTTTTCGGCAAAGGCGCGGGGCACCTGGGCGGCGCGGACCGCAAGGGATTTCCCCATGGGCGCCAGACGGACGAGGACCTGCCGTTCGTCGGCGCTGTCGCGGGTGCGAGTCAGCCAGCCGGCGGTCTCCATCCGTTTGAGAAGCGGGGTGAGGGTGTTCGATTCCAGCCGCAGCTCGGCACCCAAGGCGCCAACCGTCTGGCTGTCTTTCGCCGCAAGGGCCGAGAGGGTCAGATATTGCGGATAGGTCAGGCCCAACGGCGCCAGCAGCGGCGCGTAAGCGGCATGCATGGCATGGGCTGCCGAATGCAGCGCAAAGCAGAGCATGTCGGGGGGCGCGAGCGTCATGCCCAAAAGATAGATCGTGCGCGATGGAAGCGCAAGCGATTGACATCGGATGGATCGAGCACATATATCGCGCACGATAGAAGCGTTAGCGATAGGAGAGCCGGATGACGATCGATGCCAAATACTGGACCGAGGCCAAGGCCATGGGCGGCGGGCGCAATGGAGTATCCATGCTGACGAACGGCCAGCTGACGATCACGATGACCAGCCCGAAGGAACTGGGCGGATCAGGTGCGGGGCACAACCCCGAAGAATTGTTCGCCACCGGCTATGCCGCCTGCTATCTGGGCGCGATGCGCGCGGCGGCAAAGCTGGAAAAGCTGGGCGAAGTGCCTGATGACGCCACGGTGAACGCCCATGTCGGCATCGGCCCGCGCAGCGAGGGCGGCTTTGGGTTGAAGGTGAAGCTGGTGGTCAGCCTGCCGGGGGTGGACCGGGCAGCGGCCGAAAAGATCGCCGAGCGCGGTCATTTCATTTGCCCCTATTCGCATGCCACCAAGGGCAATATCGAGGTGGTGACCGAGATCGTCTGAGCCTTTTGCCGGATGCAGCGGGGCGCACTACCTTGGCGGGTGGTGCGCTTTCGTTTGACAACCGGCGGGATAACGTTAACCTATTGGAATCGGGTGCGTTTGTTGGGTCGATTTGCGTCCTTGGCACAATTCCGACCATGTCAAGATCAAGCGAGGGCTGACTGCCATGTACTGCCTGACGCTTTCCTCGGACCCCAGGATCTTCATACTGCAATTCCGTGATCGGATGACGGTGAGCGAAGCCCGGCAAGGCTTTGTGGACATTGTGGCGCACCCCGAGTTCGACCCTGCGATTCCGATCTTTGCCGTTCTGCGCGGGGTGACCGAGCTGGTGGCGGATTTTCCAGGCATCTTCGGGGCGGTGCAGGCGGTGCGGAAGCAGATCAAGCGGTTTGGCCCGGGATCGAAATGCGTGATTCTGGCCGGCAACGAAGTGCATTACGGCGTGGCGCGAATGCTGGAACAGATCGTCGACGCAATGTCGCAATTGCGGATCCGGGTGGTGGCGCGCGCGGATGAGGCGGCCAAGGCGTTGGGCCTGACGGTCGAAGCGCTGGAGGCACTGATGCAGGCGGCAGAACGGGCCTTGCCCGAGGGGCCGCCGGACGCATAGGCTGCGGACTGGCCAACCTTTGTTCGTGGATCGTGAACGCGCTGGCCGTGGCGCCGGGCATGGTGCTGATGCCGGAGGGTGCGACCAAGCGCACGCCGGACCGGCGGCGGCGGGGGTGAGTTGGGTGCCGCTGCCCTGTGC
>JBATAV010000589.1:0-4685 GCA_049662025.1 Paracoccaceae bacterium
GTGGTGAAGCCCGCGGCGCTGACCTCGCTGACCTCGATCCTGCTCGCCGACATCCTTGAAGAGGCTGGCCTGCCGGCAGGCGTCTACAATGTGGTTCCGGGCCACGGGCGCGAGGCGGGGGCGGCGCTGGTGAGCCACCCCGACATCGCGCATGTGACCTTTACCGGCTCGGTCGCCACCGGCATCGGCATCATGCAAAGCGCGGCCAAGCATGTCGCCTCGGTCACCCTGGAACTGGGCGGGAAGTCGCCGCTGGTGGTGCTGGCCGATGCCGATCTGGACGCCGCGGTCGAGGGCACGTTGAAGGCAATCTACATGAACGCGGGTCAGGTCTGCTCGGCCGGGTCACGACTGGTGATCGAGCGCCGGGTCCATGCCGCGATGATGGAACGGCTGGTGCCGCGGGTCCAGGCGATGCGACCCGGTCACGGCCTTGACGACCCTGCGATCGGTCCGTTGGTCTCGGCGGCGCAGGTGAAGATCGTGGCGGATTTTGTCGAGGACGCGCGCAAGGCCAACAGCCTGAATGTCGTCGCCGGCGGCTGCCGGCTGGCACCCGAGGGGATGGAGAAGGGGAACTTCTACGCCGCCACCATCATCGACGATGCGCCGAAAGACTCGCGCGTGGTGCAAGAAGAGATCTTCGGCCCCGTCCTGACCGTGCAGATCGTGGATTCGCCCGAAGAGGCGATCGCCATCGCCAACGGCACCGAGTTCGGACTTTGCGCCGGCATCTACACGCGCGACATTTCGCGCGCGATGACCTTTGCCCGAGATGTGGACGCAGGTCAGGTCTTCATCAACCAGTATTTCGCGGGCGGTGTTCCCACCCCCTTCGGCGGCACCAAGATGAGCGGCTTCGGGCGCGAGAAGGGGCTGGCGGCGCTGGCCAGCTACTACCGTGTAAAATGTATCACGACGCGGCTTTGACCGGATCGTTCCGTTTCGAGAAAAGCTGCACGCAGATGTCCTGGAACGCCTGGCAGCGCCGGGTCATGCGTGAAGCCGACGCGCGCACAGTGCACATGCTTTGTTCGGGCAGGGTGTCGGTCAGGGGGCGATGGTGGATCCGCAACCCGTCATAGGTCACGTCGGACTGCGGCCGTGTCACCAGAACAGAATAGCCAAGCCCCTGGGCGACGAGGCTGCGCACGACTTCGAATGACGGGGATGTGCGGGAGATGATGGGAGTCACTCCAACCGCGTCGAACAGGCTCAGGAAATAGTGCTCTGCGGGTTTCGAGTTGAGCAGGATGAAGGGTTCGTCGCGCAGGTCCGCAAGCGAAAGGGCCGATTGCGCCAGCAGCGGATGTCCGTCGGGAAGCACCACATGTGGTGGTGCACTGTGGACGCGCAGCTTCAGCAGATCGTCCGGAAGGTCGATGTCATAGGCCAGCGCGATCTCGACCATACCGCTGGCGAGCTTTTCCAGCATGTCGTCCATCGTGTCCTCGTGGATCACGATCTGCACCTTTGGATGCTGATGCGCGAATTCGGCGATGATCCGCGGCATGTAGGCCGCGCCCAGTGTCGAATAGCATCCCACCGTCAGCGCGCCCGTCAGCTCGTGCGCCTGAACCCTTGCTGAGGCTTCGAACTCTTCAGCCATGCGCAGCATGCTGCGCGCTTGCGGCAGCAACCTGTGCCCAGCCGCGGTCAGTGAGACGCCCTTTGCATGCTGACGCACGAACAGTTCTAGACCAAGCAGTTCCTCCATCTTCAGGATGGCCCAGGACACCGACGGCTGGGCGACATTGGCCACCCTTGCGGCTTCGGCGATACTGCCGGTTTCCGCCGCCGCCACAAAATAACCCATCTGACGAAGTGAGACCTTCAACAACTGCGCTCTCCGCTCGACTCACCCTCAGGACGGCGCTGTTGCCGTCCCGATGGCCAATTCCATCCATGCCATTCGCAAAAGTCCATGGATTTGCCTGTGCAAAACCGAAGCAGCGGCATCCATAGATTTTGACTATTCCATAACAAGACAAAACACATTTCCAGTATGCCGATTGTCATGCAAGGCTGCAACAGGCGGGGAAGATATCCCGTCGACCGGGGACGATGCGCCGCAAGCATTCTTCATCGTACATGTGCCTTCCCTGCGGATCATCGCCGAAACTGCCGCGGTGAGATGCAGGCTGTCGGGGGGAAGTCGTGAAGCCAGCTGCCTTCAAGTATTTCAGGCCGGACAGCCTCGAAGAGGCGCTGAGCCTGCTTGCCGAACACGGCGCCGAGGCGCGGATTCTGGCAGGCGGGCAAAGCCTGGTTCCGCTGATGAACATGCGCATCCTGTCGCCCGCCGTCCTGATCGACATCAACCGCTGTCGTGACCTGGCCTATCTGCGCGAGGAGGGCGGCATGGTCGCCTGCGGCGCGCTGACCCGACAGGGCGAGGCCGAGACCAGCACGCTGGTGGCCGACCGTCTGCCGCTGCTGGCCGCCGCAATGCCGCATGTCGGGGTTCGCGCCAACCGCAATTTCGGCACTGTCTGCGGCAGTCTGGCCCATGCCGATCCGCTGGGCGAACTGCCGAGCGTGGCGACCGCACTGGAAGCGCGCTTCATTGTCGTCAGTGCGCGCGGACCGCGCGAGGTGGGTGCGGAGGAGTTCTTCGTCTCGGCGCTGACCAATTGCCTTCAACCCGACGAGATGCTGGCGGAGGTGCGGCTGCCGGTCGCTGCCGCCGGCGCAAAGAGCGTATTTCTGGAAATCGCCAACCGCGCCCACGGCTTTGCCGTGGCGGGCCTTGCGGCCTCGGTCGAGTTCGACGCGGGCGGGCGCTGCACCCGCGCCCGGCTGTCGGCGATGGGCGCGGGGGACACCACGGCGCGTCTGCGCACGGTCGAGGCGCTGCTGGAGGGCCAGATGCTTGAGGACGCGATCATCCGCGAGGCAGGCGCCGCGGCGACGAAAGCGGCTGAGCCCTCGGAAGACGTGCATGCAAGCGCTGCCTACCGCGCACAGGTCACCGGATCGCTGGTCAGAAAGGCGCTGTGGCAAATGCTTGGCAAAGGGGAACAGCGCCGATGACACCGATCATACGCCCCGATTTCCCCGGTCGCCCCTGTGCGGCGCAGTTGGCGAGGATCCAGTGATGAGCCCGGAAAAGATTACCGTCCGCATGACCGTGAACGGCAAGGGCTATGTTCGCGATGTCGAGCCGCGCTATCTTCTGGCCGATTTCCTGCGCCACGAGCTTTACCTTACCGGCACCCATATCGGCTGCGAGCACGGCGTCTGCGGCGCCTGCACGGTGCTGATCAACGGCAAGACCGGACGCAGTTGCCTGCAATTCGCCGTCGCGCTCGACGGTGCCGAGATCACCACGGTCGAGGGTATCGCCGGTGACGGCCCGCTGCACCCGGTGCAAGAGGCGTTTCACGAGGCCCACGCGTTGCAATGCGGCTACTGCACGCCCGGATTCCTGCTGACCACGATCGAGTTTCTCGGCCAGAATCCCGATCCGGACCGCGACGAGATCCGTCAAGCGCTGACCAACAACATGTGCCGCTGCACCGGCTATCTCAACATCATCGACGCTGTTGAGGACGCGGCGGCCCGGCTGCGCGCCAAAGGGGGCGAGGCATGAGGGAGATCGAGGATTTCACCCTGATCGGCAAGACCGTCCTGCGCCGCGAGGACAGCTACCTGTTGCGCGGCAAGGCGCAGTTTCTTGACGACCTGCCTGAGCCGAAGAACCTGATCCACATCGCCTTTGTCACCAGTCCCTATGCCCGCGCCAATATCCTGTCGATCGACGCCGCGGCCGCGCTGGCACTGCCCGGAGTCATCGGGGTGCTGACCGGCAAGGATCTGGTGGACGACATCAAGACCTTTGCGCCGGTGATCGAGCTTGACGGCTACCGCGACGTGCGCCGCCCGGTGGTGGCAGTGAACCGGGTGAACTTCGTCGGCGAAACCGTTGCCATCATTCTGGCCGAGACGCCCTATGTCGCGCAGGATGCTCTGGATCTGGTCGAGGTGGATTATGACCCGCTGCCCTCGGTCGCCGAGATCAAGGAGGCGCTAAAGCCAGAAGCGCCGGTGCTGCATCAGCATCTGGGCGACAACCTGATCTTCAAGTCCAGTTTCGAGACCAAAGATTTCGACGCCCATTTCGCCGCTGGCGACATCGTTCTTGAGGAAGAGTTCCGCACCGGGCGTGTCACCGGCGCGATGATCGAGCCGCGGGGCTGCATGGCCTGGCCCGATCCGATCGCCACAAACATCACGCTGTGGACGCCGACCCAGATCCCCCACATCGTGCGCACCGCCATCGCCGACCATCTCGACATTCCCGAATCCGTCCTGCGCGTGGTGACGCCGGCAGTGGGCGGCGGCTTCGGCACCAAGGCGCATGTCTATCCCGATGAGCTGATCGTGGTGGCGCTGGCACGGCGCTACGGTCGGGCGGTGAAATGGGTGCAGGACCGGCGCGAGGATCTGCTGACCAACGCCCATGCGCGCGATCATATCCTGAAGCTGAAGGTGGCGGTGAAGAACGACGGCACGATTTGCGCGGCCTATCTCGACGTGAAGACCAATTGCGGTGCCTATCCGAACCATCCGTATTCGCCGACACTGGAAGCAACGGCGGCTGTGCGGATGATGCCGGGCCCCTACAAGATCCGCAACTACAAGTATGACGTCTGTTCGGTGACCACCAACACCGCGCCGACCGG
>JBATAV010000590.1:0-4380 GCA_049662025.1 Paracoccaceae bacterium
GCGTTCAAGAAGGTCTACTCGGACGAATACTCGATGTTCGGCGGCGAGCCGTTCGGCGCGCTGATCGGGGCCTATGAGTTCAGCCACCATCCGCGCGATGTGGGGCTGCTGCGCAATCTGTCGGGTATCTGCGCATCTGCGCATGCGCCGTTCATTGCGGCCGCCGCACCGCAGCTGTTCCGCATGGAAAGCTGGCAGGAACTGCCCAACCCGCAGGACCTGAAGCAGATCACCTCGTCGCCCGATTATGCGTCGTGGCAAAGTCTGCGGGAGTCCGAGGATGCCCGCTACATCGGCCTGGCCATGCCGCGGGTGCTGGCGCGGCTGCCTTATGGCGCCAATACCGTGCCGGTGAAGGGCTTTGCCTTTGAAGAGGCGATCGACGGCAAGCACGACCATTACGTCTGGATGAACGCGGCCTTTGCGATGGGCGTGAACATCAACCGCAGCCACAAGCTCTATGGTTGGGGCACCCAGATCAGGGGCGTGGAATCGGGCGGCACGGTCACCAACCTGCCGGTGCATGCCTTCCCGACCGATGACGGCAGCATCGCGATGAAATGCCCGACCGAAATCGCCATCGACGACCGGCGTGAGGCCGAACTGGCCAAGTTGGGCATGATGCCGATCCTGCACCGCAAGAACACCGACCTTGCGGCCTTCATCGGTGCGCATTCGCTGCAGGACGACGACGCGCGGGCGGGCCGGTTGGTCGACCCCGACGCCCAGGCAAACGAGCGGCTTTCGGCGAACCTGCCCTACCTGCTGCCGGTCTGCCGGTTCGCGCATTACCTCAAGGCCATCGCCCGCGACAAGATCGGCACGTTCAAGGAACGCAACGACATGCAGGTCTGGCTGAGCGAGTGGATCAACCGCTATGTCCTGGCCAATACCACGATGGCCGATGACAAGGCCAAGGCCAAGCGCCCGCTTGCCATGGCCGAAGTGCAGGTCGACAGTGTCGAGGGCCGGCCTGGCTATTACAACGCGCGCTTCTATCTGCGCCCGCACTATCAACTGGAAGGCATCAATGCCAGCCTGCGGCTGGTGTCGGAACTGCCTTCGGTCAAGGGCGCCTGACCGGCGCCTCGCATTTGCGGCCCCCCGGAGTTTAGGGGGCCGCGATACATGGCTTTGAAGACCGTTCGCCATGCCGGCGGGCGGACCAATTTCCCGACCAACCCAACCTATTGAAAGGGCAAGACAATGGCATTTACCGGTTATCTGAAGATCGAAGGCGTCGACGGCGAATCCATGCGCGCCGACCATGAAAAGGAAATCGACTGCTGGGGCGTCGAATTCAGCGCCAGCCAGCACAGCAGCTCTTCCGTCGGCTCGGGCCGCACCCGCGGCCGCGCCACGCTGAGCGATTTCACCTTCCACAAGTGGACGGACGCTGCGTCTCCGTATCTGCTGCTGGCCTGCGCCAAGGGCAAGTCCTTTGCCGAGATCGTCTTCACCGTCCGCAAGGATTCGGGCGATGCGCATCTGGATTACCTGATCATCACGCTGACCAACTGCATCATCTCGGGTTACAGGATGGCGCAATCGGCCACCGAGGAAGCCAACCAGGAGGTGATCAGCGAGACGATCGAGATCAGCTACGAGAAGCTGAACTTCAAGTACGTCGTGCAGGCCGACGACCATTCCAAGGGCGACGAGCACGAGGTCGAATACGATCTGGTGGCGGCGAAGTAACGCCCTTCGCCAGGAAGGACGACAAAGTTGGCGCAAGGCCCGGTCACGATGACGGCACGTCGGGAGGCGGTTCAACCCAGCCTCTGGGACAGGCTTGTCGATGATCTGCCGGGCCTTGTCAGCGAAACCGACCTTCGGCGCCGCGAGATCGGCGCCGAAATCGGCATGGAGCGGCTGGAGCTGATGATCGCGGGCGGAGCGCGCGCGGTCGATCAGGCCGGCGATCTGGACGAGGCCAGGCGCCGCGAGATCGTGCAGTTCCTGGGCCTTCTGACCCGTCGTGCCTTTCTGGAAGAGCGCGGGATAATGGTAACGGCCGATGTGCTGCGCGAGGCGGTGCGGCGCGATCTGGAAGAACTGTTCGGAATGGAGCGGTTGCAGGCGCGGTTCCTGTGGACCGATGCCGAGCGCGGCAGCCAGGACGACCCCGAAGATGTGCTGGCCGATTACCCGCATGTCTGCCGGTCGGTGCTGAATTTCGGCGTGCCCAGTTTCTCGGGCCGTCGGGCCAAGGATTTCGACCCGGAGGTGCTGGGGCGTGAACTGCGCGAGGTGGTGGGCGCCTTTGAGCCGCGGCTGAAGCGCGATACCATCCGCGTCACCGTCGATACCGGCAGCCGCGAGGGGCTGAAGGTGAAGATCGAGGGCGTGTTGATGCTGTCGCCGGTCCCTGAACGGCTGCGGCTGTCGACCACCATTGATCTGGACAATGGCCGCGCCGCGACCCGGATCGAGGAGGGCTGAGATGGACCGCGCCTTCCTGAGCTATTACGAGGCAGAGTTGGCGCATATCCGCGAGCTGTCTGTCGAATTTGCCGCCCTGCACCCGACCGTGGCACGCAATCTGTCGCTGGATGCGGTGCCGTGCCCCGACCCCTATGTCGAACGGCTGCTGGAGGGGGTGGCCTATCTGGCCGCCCGAACGCGGCTGAAGCTGGACGGCGAAAGCCAGCGCCATGTGCGCGGCATTCTGGATGCGCTTTACCCCGATCTGGCCGGCCCCGCGCCGGCCATGTCGACCGTGGTGCTGCACCCCGGCCCGCAGGTGCAGACCATGGCCGACGGCCATCTGGTGCGGCGCGGCACGCGGCTGGTGGCGGGCCTGCGCGAAGGCATCTCGACCCGCGCGATCTATTCGACCGCGCAGGACGTGACGCTGTGGCCGATCGTGCTGGACAGTGTCGAATATCTGCAGGACCGGGGCGCGCTGGCGGCCGCAGGGGTGCCCGACGCGCTGCTGAAGGGCGCCGAAGCGGGGGTGAAATTCACCTTCCGACGCCAAGGGGCCGGGCCTTTGTCGGACCTGTCGCTGGACCGGCTGGACCTGGAGTTCTCGGGCGGGTCGCGGTCGGGCGCCATCTTTGATGCGGTTTTTGCAGCACCCCTGCCGGTGATTGCCCGCAAGGCCGAGGCCGCCGCGCCTTTCCATACCTCGGCCCCGCCCGATCTGGTCGGGATCCGCGATGACGAGGCGCTGTTGCCTCGCCTGCGTCCGTCGTTCGAAGGCTACAGGCTGCTGCGCGAATACTTCCTGATGCCGGAGCGGTTCCACGCGCTGCGGCTGTCCGGGTTGGCGCGGGCGGTGAAGGCCAGTGCGGCGAAGCTGGAGGTGATCCTGCCGCTGGGTCGCCCGGCGCCGGCAATCTCGGAAGTGTCGGTCAAGGATTTCCGGCTGTTCGCCACGCCGGTCGTCAACCTCTTCGAGAAGGAATGCAACATCGTCGAGATGGATCCCCGCGCTACCCAGGCCGTGGTTCACCCCGACCGCACCCGTGCGCTGGATTTCGAGATTCACCGCCTGTTGCATGTGTCGGATGCCGAGGCCGATGGCCCGCAGGCCGACCTGTACCCCTTGTATACCCCCGCTGCCAAATCCGGGTCGGGGCTGGTCTACACCACCGAGCGCCGCCCCCGGCGCCCCGGCACCGAGGAATTGCGCCGCGGCCAGACCCGCACCAGCTATACCGGCGATGACCTCTTCATCTCGGTCGCGCGACCTGCGGGGGTGCAGCAGACCAAACCCCTGCGGCGGCTGGATATTCGCGCGCTGGTGTCGAACCGTGACCTGCCGATCTTTGACGACAGCCCCAAGCTGACGCTGGATACTGGCGATCCGGTGGTGCGGGTGGAATTGCTGGCGGCGATGCGGCGGCCGCGCGGGTCTATGGTGGCGGGTCTGCCGCAGGTGGGCCGCGAGGGCGAGGCGGCACTGGATGATCTGACCTGGCGGCTGGTGGCGCAATTGTCGCTGAACCATCTGTCGCTGGCCGAGGAAAGCCAGGGGGCGGAACCCCTGCGCGCGCTGCTGGAGTTGTATGCCGACCGCGGCGATCCGGCCCTGGCGCGGCATGCGCGGTCGCTGGTGCGGGTAACCTCGGCCCCGGTGATCGAGCGGCTGGATCTGCCCGGCCCCTTGTGTCTGGGCAAGGGCATCGAGATCACCCTGCATGTCGACGAAGGGCCGTTGTCGGGTGGCAGCGTGCTTTTGCTGTCGGCGCTCCTGGCGCGGCTGTTCGCGCGCCATGCCAGCATCAATTCCTTTGTCCGCACCAGAACGCGGCTGCAACAGAAACAGGAGGAGGTGACATGGCCGATGGCCCTGGGCAACCGAGACCTGATCTAGGGTTTCGCAGCCCCGACCCTGTAGAGGTCGGATTTTTCGAACTGCTGCGGCGGCTGGAG
>JBATAV010000591.1:0-2068 GCA_049662025.1 Paracoccaceae bacterium
CGGCAGCACCGGCTGCGGCTGTGCGGCGCCATTGCCGCGCGCATGGGCGGCGACCCCTATGTCCTGGTCCCGGCGCAGGCGCTGATTGGCCTGCCCGGAATTACCCTATCGCGACCGGAGGGCAGGATGAGCTATTTCCACCTGCTGCTGGAATGTCATGCCGTCGTTCTGGCCGAGGATACTCCGGCCGAAAGCCTGTTGCCCGGCCCGCAAGCCATGGCGGCGCTAGCGCCCGACAATCAGGCCCAGATCGCAAGCGCCCTCGCGATACCTGCGGGCCAGCTGCCGAAGGCCTATCGCCCGGCCCATCCGCTGCTGGGCACACAGAAAACCCGCCGCCTGCTGAACCGCCACCAGCAAAATGAACGCCCGCTCAGCCTGTAGCAGACGCACCTTCACCAGACGAGCCCCCAAGCTACGGCCCCCCCCGCGACGGGCGCTGCGCCCCAAGTCGCGGATGCAACCGCCCCGCGATCACCCAACTGGCCGCCAGCCCCAGCCCTGCCGCGGCAAATATTCCCGGCAAGGGCGCCACGAACAGCACCAGCCAGGCCGCCCCCGGCGTCAGAATGCCCGAGACATCGCGAAAGCTGGAATAGACCGCGCTCATCTCGGTGCGCTCGGACGGCTTCACGCTCATCAGGAAGGGCAGCCCGCCCACCACATCCAGCGTCACCAGAAACGCCGAAGAGAAGAACAACAGCGCAACCGTCACCCAAGGCAGCATCGACATCAGCGCCGCCCCGATCATCAGCCCGGCAGCGCCAAGAAAGGCAAAGCGCACCGACCAGCGGATGGTCATCCGGCGCGCCCAGCGATTGATTGCCGGGGCCGCAAACAGGAAGGCGTTCGAGATCGACAGTGCCATGCCGCCGACCTTGTCACCCAGTCCCACCTCAATGCAGAAGATCGGCAGATAGACCACATAGACCCACCAGCCGCAGCTGCGCATCACCGCAAAGAACCAGCCCGCGATCAGCCTTGGCTGATGGAAAAACCGGTTCAGATACCCCAGCGGGTTGACCGCCGGCCGTCTGGCGCGGGAGATCTGCTTGCCGTTGCCCAGACGCAGGATCCAGAACACGGTCAGCAGCAGAACCGCAAAGCCGCCTGCCACCAGAAACGGCGCCGGCGCCCATTGGTGATGCAGCCAGACCCCTGCCAGCGGCCCGATCGACCAGGGTGCGGCGGCGTAGACCAACTGCACCGACTGGCTGCGGCCAAGGTTCGATCGGTCGACATAGTCCAGCACATAGGCATTGAAGCAGACAAAGGTGGTCGCCGTCGCCATGGCGTTGCAGATCAGCGCCAGAGGCAACGACCAGCGCGTGCCGATGATCGCCAGCGCCATGGCCATCACATAAAGCAGGCACCCCCCGCTATAGGCCCAGCGCCGCGGCACATGGCGCGTCGCCCAGGGCACCATCAGCCCCCAGCACAGCGCCACCACCCCGGCGGCAAAATAGGCGGCCGAGGTTCCCTGCGCGTCGCCCAGCGCCTCATAGACCGCCAGCGGCATGGCGCTGACCAGGGTTCCGCGCACCGCTGCCTCCAACCCCGCGAGAAGGGCGAAATGTTCGACCTGAGGGGTGGGAGAGTGCTTCAGCGCAAGGGGAATGTAGCGAACGGCCATACCGCATGGAACACTCGCGCCGCCGCCGCCGTCTGTCACAAAGACGACACTTCCCGTCGCATCAGCCCTGCCGGGCCAGAAGGTCCAGGAGCCGCCCGCGCGCTTCGGGCAGGGGGTGGCCATGATGATCCTCGGCCAGTTCGCGGCGCAGGAAATGGGTGGTGATCGTCAGACCCTGCGCCAGCGCCTCGGGCGACAATGGCCCCTCGCCCCGCAAGCCCGCAGGCAAGGGAAACAGCCGGTCCGTCCAGTCGCCCGCACCAGCCCGGCTGACCGCGCGGCCCGTCTTCGGGCTGACAAAGGCCAGCCCCTCGCGCGTGCCGGTGACCGCGCAGGACGCCAGGTCCAGCCCGAAACCCAACTCCTCCAGCAGCCGCAATTCCCAGCGCAGATAACCCGCCGTCCAGCCGACTTCGCCCAATGCGTCGAAAACAC
>JBATAV010000592.1:0-1671 GCA_049662025.1 Paracoccaceae bacterium
GGGCTGGGCTTGGCCTCGGCCACCACCACGCGGCGGCCGGCGCGGGCCAGTTCCTCCGCCGCCATCAGCCCGGCCGGGCCGGCGCCAATCACCAGTGCGTCCAGCGCCTCGGTCACGCTTTCGCCGCCTTGGTGGCCTTGGCCGTCGTCTCATTGCGGATATGCACCACGCGCTGCGGGAAGGGCATCTCGATCCCCGCCGCCTTCAGGGCGTTCCAGATCGCGAACAGCACATGGCTTGCGTATTTGTTCTTGCCGTCGTCGATGCCGTTCACCCAGTATTCCACAATGAAATCAAAGCTCGACTCGCCGAATCCTGCCAGTTCGCAATCCGGCCCGTCAGGCTTTTGCAGAACGAAGGACAGGGCTGCCACCGCCGGGTTGATGATGACGGGGACGCGGTTGATATCAGTGTCATAGCTGACCGAAAACGCTGCTTCATAGCGGTTGGCGCTGCCCTGGTCGGAATAATTCACCACCCGCGTGGTGATGAAATGCTCATTCGGCACGACGATCCATTTGCCGTCGAACGTCTCCATCACGCAGGCGCGCGAGGTCATCTTGACGATGGTGCCCTTTTCGCCGCCGTCCAGTTCGACATAGTCGCCAACAGTGGTCTGGCCTTCCAGCAACAGGATGATGCCAGAGATGAAGTTGGCCGCGATCTGTTGCAGGCCAAGGCCGATGCCGACGCCCAGCGCACCGCCCAGCAAGGCGACGGCGGTCAGGTCGATGCCCATGATCGACATCAACAGAAGGAAGGCGGCGCCGAAGATTGCCACCTCGACCGTCTTTACCGCCAGCTCGCGGGTTGCCGGGCGCAATTCGGGCTGGGCCTTGATGTAGTCGGCCGATTGACGGTTCGACCAGCCGCCCATCCAGAACAGCAGCGACCCCGCGATGGCGCCACGGATCAGCGTCAGCACCGAAAACTGGATATTGCCGAGGTTGATCTGTGCGGCATCCAGCCAGGCGGTGATCTCGTCGAGCAGGCCCAGCATGTGCAGCGCCGCCACGGGGATCAGCACATAGCGGCCCAGAAGGCGCAGGAAACGGTCGGTCAGCACCTCGCGCACGAAGGCCAGTGCCACCAGAAGCAGGAACAGCCGCTTGCCGAAGGCGATCAGCTCGCCGCTGCCGAAGGCGGCGCGGGTCAGGCCCTCGCCGATGGCCGTGAGACCATATGCCAGCAAGGGCAGCAGCAAAGGCAGAAAGCGCAAGGCAAAGCGCAGGGCCAGCGCGACGATGCCCGTTGCGCCAACTTTCGGGGTCAGGAAGTGTTCGATGCCGGGGCGAAGCCGGGCGGTGACCAGCCGCGCGGCGATGTAGGACACCGCCAGAAGCGCGAGTTGCGACCAGGCCGCGGGCGAGGTCAGCCAGGCCAGCGCCTGTTGCCAGGCCCAATCCAGCCATTCGGTTGCCGTGGCCATCATGTCCGACGGATTGCCCATGACGTTCTCCCTGGCGGTTGCTTCGCCCGCCCTATCCTCTGCCAAGGAAAGCGGTTCGGCACAAGGCGAACGACAGTCGGCGCCGGTGGCGTTGCCGTCAGATCATCGCCTTGATCGCCGCGCCATGCGCCGCATCCGCCGCCAGCGCATCGGCGCACAGCGCCCTTGCCGCGGCCAAGAGGTCTTCGGGCGGCACGATGCGGTCGATCAGGCCCCAGGCC
>JBATAV010000593.1:0-5103 GCA_049662025.1 Paracoccaceae bacterium
GCCCTCCATATTCGCCGCCCAGATCGCCCAGACCGGCCAACCCGACCGCACCAGCCGGGCCGAAGGCGCCAGCCGCAGCCGCCGCGCCAGCAGCGCCTCGGGCGTCAACCCCTCCAGCGTCACCGCCACATGATCGGCCGCGTGATAGCTTTCGCGAATGGCCTGTTCCAGCCGGGCCACATCGGGCAGATAGCCCAGATGCGCCACTGGCTGGAACGCCCCGAGAAACTCCGGGAACTCGGTACCGTAAAGCATCAGGATGCGGCTTTTCGGCGGATGGGCGCGCAGAAATACCCCCGCCATCGCCGCAAAGAATTCATCCCCCACCAGTTTGCGCACCGCCGGAAAGGCCGATTCCAGCGCCATGGTCAGACTGCCCGCCACATTGTTGCGATAAACGTCGAACCGCTTTGCCGCGGGGCGGCCCGCCGGGTCCACCAGGCCCGCAGGCACCGGCAGATCAGGGTCCAGCAGTGCCGCGACAAAGGCCGACTGGCTCACGTCACGCCCTCCAGCACCTTTGCGGCCAGCGCCGCCTCGGCCTCCAGCACCGGCCAGTCGGGCACCTCGTCATCCCATTCGATCAGCGTCGGCTTCGCCCCGCCCCGCGCCAGCGTGCGCGCATACAGCGTCCAGACCGGACCATCAACCGGGGCGGAGTGGCTGTCGATCAACAGCCGCGCGCCGTCTTCGGCGGCATCCTCATGATGCCCGCCCAAATGAATTTCCCCCACCAGATCAAGCGGAAAGGCGTCGATATAATCCGCCGCGTCGGTCAGCTGATTCACCGCGCTGATCTGCACGTTGTTCACGTCCAGCAGCAACCCGCAGCCGGTCCGCCGCGCCACCTCGGTCAGGAACGCGATCTCCCCCATCTCGGCCTCGGCAAAGGCCAGATAGGCCGAGGGGTTCTCCAGCAGCATCCGCCGCCCCAGCACCTCTTGCAGCCGGTCGATATGATCTGCCACCCGCGCCACCGTGGCAGCCGTATAGGGCAAGGGCAACAGATCGTTCAGAAACGCACCCTCATGCGTCGACCAGGCCAGATGTTCGGAAAAACTCGCTGGCCTGAGCCAGCCGCACAGCGCCTTCAGCCGTGCCAGATGATCCTCGTCCAGCGGCCCCTCGCCGCCGATCGACAATCCCACCCCATGCACCGACAACGGAAACCGCTCGGCCAGCGCGCGCAACTGCGCCAAAGGCCGCCCGCCATCGCCCATGTAGTTCTCGGCATGAATCTCCAGCCAGCCGACCGCACCGGGATCGGCCATGATCGCCGCGAAATGCTGCGGCTTGTAGCCGACGCCCGGCCGTGCCGGCAAAACGCCTTCCATCAGATCGAACACCGCCCCATCCCCTTCATCTTGGTGGAAATTCTCCGCAGGGGGCCCGGGGGGCGCGAAGCCCCCCGGACGCCAGCCATGAGAGGCTTACATCGCCATGTCGCGGTCCACTGCCTCAAGGCTGCCCATGCGGGCGGTGCCATCGGCAGCCGCAGGCAGTTCCATGGTGACGCAAGTGCCCACCGGAACCAGCTTGAAGGCGTTGCCCTGATAGTCGACCTTCGAAGTGCCCGCGCAGGTGGTGCCTTCGCCGGCCTTGCAGTCGTTCTGTCCGGCCATCGCCACGCCGAAGCAATGCTCCATGTCTTCGGCAACGGCCACGTTGGCCACGGAAACGGTCATCGCACAAGCCAGCGCGCTGGCAACGGCAAGGGTCTTGGTCTGGATGGTCATGGGTCTCTCCCTGAATGGTTTTCGCATCGCTTCACCGCGATACAAATGACCATACGCAAGCCCCCCGGCCTGCGTTACTTCACCGAAGCGTGAGCCGACATTTGCGTGAGCCTGTAACATTTCGTCGCAGCGAGAGAACGCAAAAAGCCGCCCCGGCCATCGGGACGGCTTTCCTTTTCAATCAACGCTTTACGTCAGGTCAGATCGGGCGGCAGCGCCAAGCGGCCGAATTCCGCCACCGCATCGGCCAGGCTCATCATGGCCGTTTGTGTTTCACCCAGACGGCGCACTGAAACAGTCCGGTCTTCAACTTCCTTCATGCCGATGGCCAGAATGACCGGAACCTTGCCCACCGAATGCTCGCGCACCTTGTAGTTGATCTTCTCGTTGCGGGTATCGGCCTCGGCCCGCACCCCGGCCTTGGTCAGGGCCGCGACCACCTCGGCCACAAACGGATCGGCGTCCGACACGATACTGGCCACCACCACCTGCCGCGGCGCCAGCCAGAACGGCAGCTTGCCGGCGTGATTCTCGATCAGGATGCCGATGAACCGCTCGAAACTGCCAAGACAGGCGCGGTGCAGCATGAAGGGCCGGTGCTTGGCCCCGTCTTCGCCGATATAGGCCGCGTCAAGCCGCTCGGGCAGGTTCGGGTCCAGCTGCAAGGTGCCGCATTGCCAGTCACGCCCGATCGCATCGGTCAGCACGAATTCCAGCTTCGGCGCATAGAACGCGCCCTCGCCGGGGAAGATCTCGTAAGCATAGCCCGCCGCCGTGCAGGCATTGCCAAGGGCTGCTTCCATCACACCCCAGATTTCATCCGAGCCGACCCGCTTTTCCGGCCGGGTCGACAGCTTGACCCGCCACTTGTCAAACCCCAGATCCGAATAGACCCGCGCCAGAAACTCGATGAACTTCTTCGATTCGGCCTCGACCTGCTCCAGCGTGCAGAAGATATGCGCGTCGTCTTGCGTGAACCCGCGCACCCGCATGATGCCGTGCAAGGCACCCGAAGGTTCGTACCGCGCGCAAGACCCGAATTCCGCCATCCGCAGCGGCAGATCGCGGTACGACTTCAGCCCGACATTGAAGATCTGCACATGGCAGGGGCAGTTCATCGGCTTCAGCGCGTTGACCACCTTTTCGCGGGCACCTTCCTCGTCGACCTCGACGATGAACATATGCTCGCGGTAATTCTCCCAATGGCCCGAGGCTTCCCACAGCCGCCGGTTCACCACCTGCGGCGTGTTCACCTCGACATAGCCGTCCTCGCGCTGGCGGCGGCGCATGTAGTCCTGCAAGGTCGTGTAGATCGTCCAGCCGTTCGGATGCCAGAAGATCTGCCCCGGCGCCTCTTCCTGCATGTGAAACAGGCCCATCTCACGCCCCAGCTTGCGGTGGTCGCGCTTGGCGGCCTCTTCCAGCATGTGCAAATGCGCCTTCAGATCGTCGCGGTTGCGGAACGCCAACCCGTAAATCCGCTGCAACATCGGGCGGCTGGCATCGCCCAGCCAATAGGCCCCCGCCACATGTGTCAGCTTGAAGGCATCTGCCGGAACCTGCCCGGTATGCGCCAGATGCGGCCCCCGGCACAGATCCTGCCAATCGCCATGCCAGTACATGCGGATGTCCTGATCTTCGGGAATGCGGTCCAAAAGCTCCAGCTTGAACGCCTCATGCTTGCCCCGGTAATATTCCACCGCCGCCGCGCGCGGCCACACCTCGGTCCGCACCGGATCGCGCGCGTTGATGATCTGCTTCATCTTCGCTTCGATCTGGCCAAGGTCTTCGGGCGTGAACGGCTCTTCACGGTCAAAGTCGTAAAACCAGCCGCAATCGCGCACCGGGCCGATCGTCACCTTCACATCCGGCCAGATCTCCTGCACCGCCCGCGCCATGATATGCGCACAGTCATGCCGGATCAGCTCCAGCGCCGGGACATCATCCTTCAGCGTGTTGATCGAAACCGTCGAATCGCCGGTAATCGGCCATTGCAGATCGAAATGATTGCCATTCACCTGCGCCGAAATCGCCGCCTTGGCCAGCGAAGGCGCAATGGATTGCGCCACTTCAGCCGCGGTGATGCCCGCCTCGTAGACGCGCTTGTTGCCATCGGGAAATGTCAGAGAGATTTGGGCCATATCGGCCTCCTCGTCGTTTTGGCGCCCACGAAGCGCCCGGTTGCGGGTTATGTCGGCGCGTTTCTGCCGCTGCGCTGCGGCAATGTCAACGGCCCCCGGCGGGCCAATCGCTTCGGGGATGCCACACCCGCGCCCGCCTGCTATAGACAGCGCCATGACCGAGTTTCTGACCTCCCCCAAGGGCCGCCGTCTGGCCTTCAACCGCAGCGCCGGAAATGGCCCCAATTCTGGCCCAGGCATCGTCTTTCTGGGCGGTTTCAAATCCGACATGGAGGGATCGAAGGCCCGCTTCCTGCATGATTGGGCGGTGGCGCAGGGCCGTGCCTTCGTGCGGTTCGACTATTCCGGCCACGGCGCCTCGGACGGCACCTTCGAAGATGGCTGCATCGGCGATTGGGCCGAAGACGCGCAGGCGGTGCTGCACAGCCTGACCGAGGGGCCGCAAATCCTGGTCGGCTCGTCGATGGGCGGCTGGATTTCGCTTCTGCTCGCCCGCGCCCGACCGCAGCGCCTCGCCGGCCTGGTCACCATCGCCGCCGCCCCCGATTTCACCGTGACCACCTGGGAGCAGGAGTTGACCGCCGCCCAGCGCGCCGAGGTGGAAACCACCGGCCGCACCGCCCTGCCCTCGGACTATGCCGACAGCCCCTACGTCTTCACCGAAAAGCTGTTCAGGGATGGCCTGAACCAGCGGGTGATGACCACGCCCCTGCCGCTGCCCTTTCCGGTCAGGCTGTTGCAAGGCACCGCCGATGCAGACGTGGCGCCGCAGGTCGCGCTGCGCCTGCTGGCCCATGCCACCGGCCCCGACATCCGCCTGACGCTGGTGAAAGACGCCGACCACCGGTTTTCCACGCCCACCTGCCTGGCGCTGATCGCGCAGGCGGTGGCCGAGGTTTCGGCCGCGCCATGACCGATCCGCTGGTCATCCTTCCCGGCTTTCTGTGCGACGCGCGCGCCTTCCTGCCGCAGATCGTGCATCTTGGTGGCGACCGGCAAGTGACGGTGATCCTGCCGCAGGGCGACACGGTTGAGCAGATGAGCCTGAATGCCATCCGCGACCTGCCCCGCCGCTTTGCGCTTCTGGGCCACGGGTTGGGCGGCGATGTGGCCATCGACATCCTGCGCCGCCTGCCGCAGGCGGTGACCCGCATTGCACTGATCTCGACCGATCCGCTGGCCGAGCCGCCCGCCATCGCCGCTGCCCGCGAGACGCGGCTTGTCAC
>JBATAV010000594.1:0-1956 GCA_049662025.1 Paracoccaceae bacterium
GGCCTGGGCTGCGCGCAAGGTGGCGCGCCGACCTGCCTTTCCCCGCCTTCTCGTCAGCGCCGCGGCCTGCGGCGCGGCCCTGCTCGTTGGGGGGATCATCGCGCACGGGGTCTCGCTTTATCCCGCATTTTACGCCCTTGTGGGGGCTGCCCTGCACCTTGGCGCCTTTGGCTTCGACCCGATGTCCGACAAGGGGATGGAGGGGATCGACCGCTTTCAGACCGACCGCGTTGCCCATGCGGTGGACGAGGGAGAGGCCTATCTGACCGCAATGAAGGACGCCATCCTGCGCGCCGGGGATCGTGCCGCCGAAGCGCGGGTGGATCAGTTCTCCGCCCATGCCCGCGCCCTGTTTCGCCAGGTGGAATCCGATCCCGGCGACCTGACGGCGGCGCGCAAGTACCTGACCGTCTACCTGATGGGCGCGCGTGACGCGACGGCGAAATTCGCCGACCATTGGGCGCAAACCCGCGCTGCCGGGGCCCCGGATACGGCGGCCCGCGCCGATTGGGAAGGTCTGCTGACCGACCTTGAAACCACCTTTGCCGACCGCTCAACGGCGCTTCTGGCCAATGACCGCACCGATCTGGATATTGAAATCTCGGTGCTGCGCGACCGGTTGAAGATGGAAAACCGCTGACTTGCCGCCTGCAAGCCCGCAAGAAAGGAAAGAGTTGCCGATGTCCGAGACCCAGACCAACGCCGCTGCCTCGACCGCCCTGGTATCCGAGGTCGAAAAGGTTTCCGCCGTGGTCCTGCCAGAGCCGTTGGCCGAAGTGGTGCCGCTTGCCGCCGCGCCTGCCGAAAGGGCCACCGAGATCCGCAAGCGGATGGGAGAGCTGGATATCTCGAACACCCAGTCGATCATCTCGTTCGGCTCGTCCGCGCAGGCGGAATTGCAGGTGATCAGCCAGGAAATGCTGCAGGACGTGAAGAACAAGGACGCAGGTCCGGCGGGCGACTCCTTGCGCAACATCGTGACCTCGATCCGCGGATTTTCGGTGTCGGAACTGGACCTGCGCCGCGAGGCCAGCTGGTGGGAACGCCTGTTGGGCCGGGGCGCGCCCTTTGCCAAATTCATCGCGCGCTATGAGAATGTGCAAGGCCAGATCGACCGCATCACGGACGAACTTCTGACCCACGAACACACGCTTTTGAAGGACATCAAGTCGCTGGACGTGCTCTACGTCAAGACGCTGGATTTCTACGATGAACTGGCGCTTTACATTGCGGCAGGCGAGGCCCGTCTGGCCGAAGTCGACGCCAAGGACATTCCCGCCAAAGAGGCCGAAATCGCCGCCGCACCGGAAAATGACAAGGTGATCAAGGCGCAGGAATTGCGCGACCTGCGCGCCGCCCGCGACGATCTGGAGCGGCGGATCTATGACCTGAAGCTGACCCGCCAGGTGACGATGCAATCCTTGCCCTCGATCCGGCTGGTGCAGGAAAACGACAAGTCGCTGGTGACCAAGATCAATTCCACCCTCGTCAACACGGTGCCGTTGTGGGAAACCCAGCTGGCGCAGGCGGTGACGATCCAGCGCTCGAAAGAGGCGGCGGTGGCGGTGAAACAGGCCAGCGACCTGACCAACGAACTGCTGGAATCCAACGCCAAGAACCTGCAGGAAACCAACCGCGTGGTGCGTCAGGAAATGGAGCGCGGCGTCTTCGACATCGAGACGGTCAAGCGCGCCAACCAGACCCTGATCGACACCATCAACGAGAGTCTGGCCATCGCCGACGAAGGCAAGGCCCGCCGCGCCGCCGCCGAGGCGGAGCTGGTGAAGATGGAAGCCGATCTGCGCGACACGCTGGCCTCGGCCCGCGCGCGCCAGACCGCCCCCGCGCAACCGGCCCGACAGGCCTGAGGAGAAGATCCTGCCCCACCCTTCGCGCCTGACCCGCCTGATCGCCGCCGCAACCCTTGCCGCGGTGGCTGCCTGCGTGCCCATTGAC